>DASQNL010000478.1:0-10383 GCA_035644995.1 Pyrinomonadaceae bacterium
CGTGAGACTTCCACGTCCGACAAGGGCTTTGTTATAGTGACTCCAGTTACGGAGACGGTACGTGCTTTTCGTATTCTTGCGTTTCACACCTCAAGATTACCAGCACTGTCGTCTCCGTAGCCTTTTATGCAACAACGTCGATTCAAAGTTTAAATTTGACATCTCAAACCTGAAAGTTCAAATCTCAAATCTGAAAGTTCAAATCTGAAATCTCAAATTTGAAATCTCAAATCTCAAATCTCAAATCTGAAAGTTCAAGTCTGAAATCTCAAGTCTGAAATCTCAAATCTGAGATGCTTTTCTCCGCGCGTCTGCGGCCGCGCGCCCGCGGCGAATGATTCGAGGTTCGGTTGCTCTCGATGACAACGCGGTCGTTTTACGCGAGGCGGCTCGCGGGCACTTCAAAGTCGTAAGTCTCACCGTGGCTCAGGTATTTCACCCGCTCGGAGAACCCGGCGGCCTCGACCGCCCGCTTGAAGTCTTCGAGCGGCGACTGGAAAACTTCGTAATCGTTGTAGTGGATCGGGATCACCTCGCGCGGGTTGATGATGCGAATCGCCTCGACGCCCTGTTCGGCGTCCATCGTCAACAAGATGCCCATGATGCGCGTGCCGCCGAGATGAAAGAGCGCGAGATCAATGTCCGGGTAACGCTTCGGGATTTCGTTGAGGTCGTCGTGGACGAGCGTGTCGCCGGTGATGTAGAGGCGCAGGGTCGTGCGCTGCCCCGCCGCGTTTTGGAATTCGAGCATGCTGCCCATGACGGGCGGAAGGAACAGGTCAACCATCGTCGGGCCGTGCTTGCCCGGCATCGAAGTGACGCGCACGCTCGCGCCGCCGCGTTCCACGACGACCGAGTCCCAGGTGTCGAGCGCGACGGGCGCGGTGAAACCCTTCTCCCGCAGATTGCCCGCCGCGTGCTCGGTGGTGATGATGGGCAAATCTTTTTGCAGACGCTCCTCGACGATGCGGTCGAAGTGGTCGCCGTGATAGTGCGAGAGCACGCAGAAATCTATCGGCGGCAACTCTTCGAGTTCGATGGCCGGGTTGGTCAGACGCTCCGATGTCAGGCCATAGCCGAGATGCACGTGGTCGCCCGCGTGCAGGAAGTTCGGGTCGGTCAGGATCGTGAAACCGGCGTAACGCAAGATCACCGTCGCCGTCCCGACGAAAAAGATCGAGCCGCCGCCGAAGTCGGGACTCGCGCCGCCCGCTCCCGTGCCGGCGGCGGCGGAAGGGTCAAGCGTCAACCTCGTCTCTTTTGTCTCTTTTGTCTCTTCGCTCATCAGTTCCCCCTTATGAAAAAGGGATGAGGGCGGAGGGATGAATAAGAATTGATCCATTGATCCATTTCTTCATTGAATTAATGAGCCGATGAATCAATGAATTAATTCTTATTCATCCCTCCGCCCTCATCCCTACCTTTAGACTAAGTTCATCGGCACGGGATTCTTCGGGTCTGTATAGTCGTAGAAGCCGCGCCCGGATTTGCGCCCGTAGAGACCGGCCAGCACCATGCGTTTGAGGAGCGGCGGCGGCGCGAAACGCTTTTCGCGAAATTCGTTGAACATGATCTCGGCGATGTAATAGGTGGTGTCGAGGCCGACGAAGTCGCCGAGCGTGAGCGGCCCCATCGGGTAGCCGCAGCCGAGTTTCATCGCATTGTCGATGTCCACGATTGAGCCGACGCCCTCTTCGAGCGCGCGGACGGAATCGAGCATGTAGGGCACGAGCAGGCGGTTGACGATGAAGCCCGTCTTGTCAGACGCGCGCACCGGAACTTTGCCGAGCCGCTTGCCGAACTCGACCGCCGTTTCGTAGACCGCCTCGTCCGTCAAGATCGTTTTGACGACTTCGACGAGTTTCATGATCGGCACGGGGTTGAAGAAGTGGAGGCCGATGAAACGCCGCTGGCGTTCGGCGGAGGTGGCCGTCATCATCTCCGTGATCGAGAGCGAGGAAGTGTTGGAGGCGAAGATCGTTTCGGGTTTGCAGAGTTCGTCGAGTTGGCGGTAGGTGTCGCGCTTGGTGTCGAGGTTTTCGATGATGGCTTCGATGATGAGGTCGCAGTCGGCGAGGGCGGCGAACTCGGTGGTGCCCGTGAGGCGGCCGCGAATCTCTCGCTGCTGGTCTGAGGTGATCGTGCCCTTCTCGGCAAACTTCGCGAGCGACTTCTCGATCCCGGCGAAGCCGCGCTCGCACAGATCGTTCGAGACTTCGCGGACGACCACTTCGAACCCGGCGGCGGCGGCCGTCTGCGCGATGCCCGAACCCATCAGGCCGCAGCCGAGCACGCCTACTTTTTTAATCTCCATTTTACGATTCTCCTGTCTCTGATTTTTGCTTGCCCTGACGGGCGATAAAACTGCCGGTGAGGCGACTTCGCCCCCGGCACGCAGATCATTTCCCGCCCTCCGGGGGCGGCGGCGGCGTCGCACGGTCTTCGCGCCGCGGTTCTTGTTCTTGCGGCGCACCCTCTTCGCGCTGCGGTTGTGGTTCTTCTTGCGTCGCGGTCGGCGCGGGAGGTTCCCGCAAGGTGAGGCCGTAGTTTTTGCCTTCCGCTTTAACCCAGCCGACGTAGCGGTTATTCCAGGCGTCCATGTCGGCGAGCAGTTGCTCGCCCTGCGCGATCTCTTGTCGCGTCTGCCGTTCCTTCCGGTTGACGGGCGCGTACTCGCGCGCGCGAACGAGTATGGGTTTCAGGTCATCGCGCAGTTTGTCCGATGTCTCCGAGAGATGCGGCGCAGCATCGAGAGCCGCGAGCGCGCTCCCGATGCGTTCCACGTCGCCCTCGTTGATCGCGGCGGCGAAGGCTTCCTGTCCGCCGTTGAGCGCGTTGATATAGCTGCCGGCGGCCGACAGGGTTCCGCTGTCGGTCGCGACTAAACTCTGCTCCGCGGGCTGAGGGTCGGAACGCGCATCGCCCATGTGGCGCACGACTTGGCCGAAACTCACCACGACGAGGACGAGCGCGGCGATTTGCAAGACGTGCCAGAAGACGGCCACGCTCGCGCGCTGTCCCGGCCGTTTGTAGCCGACGAACAGCGCGAGCAGCGCGCCCGCGACGAAGCCGCCGAGGTGCGCCGCGTTGTCTATGTAAGGGATGGTGTAGCCGATGAAGAGGTTGATCAGGATGGTCGGGATCATCCCTGTGCCGAAGGCGCGCTTGAAGCCTTCGGGCAGTTCGCGGCGAAACCTGATGCCGAAGACGAAGAGGACGCCGATCAGGCCAAAGAGCGCGCCCGACGCGCCCGCCGATGCGCCGTCGCCGCCGCGAAACAGGAAACGCCCAAGCACCGGAAGGTTATGCAGTTCCGACCCCGAAGCCAGATAACTCGCCAGCACGCCCGCCACGCCCGTCCCGATCCAGAAGAAGACGAACCGCGCCGAGCCGTAGAGTTTCTCCACGTAAGGGCCGAGGATGAACAGGCTGTACATATTCACCAGCAGGTGAATCCAGCCGATGTGCAAAAACACGGGCGTCACGAACCGCCACCACTCGCCCCGGTTGATGAGCCAGTTATATTTCGCCCCGTAGGCGCGCAGCACCTCCGTGTTCTCCGAGCCGCCCGGCGCGGCCGCACTCATCAACAGAAAGATGAAGACGTTGATGGCGAGAAAGACGAAGGTGAAGGTTGAAGGACGCGTTAAGACGGCGCGCGCGAAGCGCAGCGTCTCCGGGTCTGGGAGCGGCCGCTCCGCCGCCGCCGTAGCCTGCTGCTGCGGTTGCGACTCCGTCCGCGCGCCGCTCGCGGGCGAGCCGCACACGGCGCACGCGCTTTCGCCCGCGCCGACGAGCGCGCCGCAATTACGGCACACGCTCGGACGCCCCGCGTACATATCTCTCGTCTGCTCTGCCCCGGACAAAACTTCACCCCCCACGAGCGCGCTTCCCGACTCCCGCCCGTCTCAAACGCCGCCCGCGCGCACGCCGACGCCCCGCCACCCGGAGGCGCGTGCGCCGCACGCGAACCACCCGACATCTCACAAATTATTCATTCGCCCGAAAGTTTACACCGAAGAACACGAGACGGGAAACAAGGGATGAGGGCGGAGGGATGAGGGCGGAGGGCGGAGGGATGAATAATTTAAGCATTGATTCATTGATACATCGGTTCATTGATTCAATGAAGAAATGGATCAATGGATCAATTCTTATTCATCCCTCCGCCCTCCGCCCTCCGCCCTTACTTAATCTCTCCGCGCAGTTTGATCTCGCGCGGGGCGGCCGGGTCGGAGGTGACATTGAGGGGGGCGCGCCAGACGAGCGTCTTGACGCGGCACGCGCCGGTGTTGTCCTCGCGGCAGTAGTAGAGCGTGAGTTGGACGCGCAGTTCGGCCGCGCCGCCGGAGACCGGGCGCAGGGGGAGGCTGAGGGGGAGACGCCGCAAATCTTTCGCGCCGCGCGTCAGTTGCCGCGCGTTGCCCTCGAAGGCGACGTGCTCCGCGCCGCGTTCGATGCTTGCCTGAAAGCGGTGCGGCGCGAGTTCGTTCAAGTGATAACCGGCGGGCAAAGCCACCTCGACGACGAGCGCGCCCGTCGCGGCCGTCGTCGTCGCCGTCGCCGTCGCTGCGGGACGCGGGAGGAATAGACGCTGCGACGCGAGTTTGATCTCCTGCGCGTTCGGGGCGGGCGTCGTGGCGGCGTCCGCCTCCGACAGCTTCACGCTCGCGGCGGGCGGGACGAGGCCGCGCAAGGAGAGCGTCGAGGTGCGGCCGCTCGTGAGATCGACGACGCGGACGGCGTGGTTGTTCGTGTCGGCGACGTAGAGTTTCCGGTTGGCGAGCGAGAGGCCGCCGGGTTCGTAGAAGGAGGCGCGCGCGCCGTCCGCGTGGCCGGGTTTGCCCGTGCCCGCGAAGGTCTTGACGGCGCGCGTGTCGGGGTCGAGCCGTTTGATCTTGTGATTGTAAGTGTCGGCGATGTAGAGCGCGCCGTCCGCGTAAAGCACGCCGAGCGGGTGCTGGAAGCGCGCCGCGTCGCCCGTGCCGTCCTTGTCGCCGAACTCGAAGAGGTCGCCGCCCGCGAGCGTCTCCACCTGACGCGCGGGCGAGGCGGCTGGCGGCGGCGTCGATTGGAGCGGCGACGCGCCGACGCCCGCTTGCGCGTCGTTATCAATTTCGGCCGTCGTCGTATCGGCGGGCGGAGAGGAAGACGAAGGCGCGTTGTTATTGTGGTTGTCGTCCGCGGACGGGGGCGCGGCGGCTTCGCTATCGTCGGGCGTCGCCGAGGGGTGCGCGGGCGCGGCGAAGAGGCCGACGGCGCGGATGATATTCGATTCGCTGTCGGCGACGTAAAGCGTGCGCCCGTCCGTGGTCAGGCCGGAAGGCTGCGCGAAGGCCGAGGCGACGAGCGAGCCGTCGGTGCGCGCCTCGCGCCCCGACCCGGCGAAGACGGAAATCTGCTCGCGCGCGAGATTGAGTCGCCAAATCTGATGCGGCCCGGCCATGGCGATATAGAGCGTGCGGCGGACGAGTTGCAAGTCCCAGGGGGAATTCAAGGCCGTCGCGCGCGCCGCCGCCCGCCCCGTCTCGGCGTCGAAGCCGCGCGCCTGCGCGCCCGTGCCCGCGATGGTCGAGACGGTGCGCGCCTTCAGGTCAACGCGGCGCAGCAGGTGATTCTCGGTGTCGGCCACGTAGAGCGCATCTCCGTCGAGCGCGAGTCCCTGCGGGCGGTGAAAGGTGGCGCGCGCAAACGCGCCGTCGGCCGCGCCGCGCTCGCCCGTCCCGATGGTGTCGAGCACGGTGCCGTCGAGTCTTGCCACGACGATGCGGTTGTGATTCGAGTCGGCGATGTAGAGGCGGTCTGATTTCTCGTCGGCCAGAATCTTGCCGGGGAAGGCGAGCGGCATGTCGCCGACTTTCGCCCGTTCGAGCGCGGGTTTGAGCGGCTGCTCGTTCAGCTCGCCGCGCTTGCGAAAATCGGCGAGCAGGCCGGAGACGGCTTCGTCGATCACCTCGTAGTTGCCTTCGCCTTCGACCTTGCCGACGACGTAGCCGGCCGGGTCAATCAGCACTTGCGTCGGCCACGCGCGCACGGCGTAAGACTGCCAGATCAGGAAGTCCGCATCGTTGACGACGGGGTGCTCGATCTCGTAGCGCAGAATGATCTGGCGGATGTTGTCGCTCTCCTTCTCATTCTCGAACTTGGCGGAGTGGACGCCGATGACCACGAGGTTATTCGGGTATTTCGCTTCGAGCCGCTTGAGGTCGGGGATGACGTGGATGCAGTTGATGCAGCCGTAAGTCCAGAAGTCGAGCAGGACGACCTTGCCGCGCAGCGCGGCGAGCGAGAGCGGCTGGTCGGTGTTGAGCCAGCCGCGATTGTTCCCGAGTTCGGGCGCACGCACGCGCCCACGGTCTGGTATGGACATCTCAGAACCTTTCTGCTGGCGCGGCTCCGCCTCTTCGCTCATCCGCGCCACCGCCGCCCCCCGCGCCGCGCACGTCAACGCCAGCAGAACCGACACACACACGACGATCAAACGCTTACTCGACATCAATACCCCTCGGCGGCCATCTCGCCGCCGCAAAAACTTTCAATCTCAATGTTTCGATGATTAGGAGACGCGCCGGATATACGCGCCCCGGCGGCCGTGGGGATTTCGCCGGATGATGATTCCCGAAAATCCGCGAGGCGGGCGCATCGTCGCCGTCACCGATAGCACGCGCACACACCGTTTCTCGCAAAGTTTGACGCTTCAGTTTACCATGTCGGGCAGGATGACGGAGACGACCCAAGACGAGACGACGGCAACGCGTTCGACCCGCGCCGGGCGCGCGCTCGACGCCCCGCGCCGGAGGTTGTTCGTGATGCGCTCCGGCGCGCGCCTCTTCGCCGTCTACGCGGACGAGGTCGAAGCGACGGGCGAGAATTTGACGCCGACGCCGCTGCCCTTCGCGCCCGCGCCCGTGCGCGGCCTCGTCAGTCAACGCGGCCGGATTCTCACCCTGATCGATCCGCTTTCGCTCTTGCCCCCCTCAACTCCGCCTGCCGCGCCCGCCGCCGCCGGGGCGCAGGCTGCGGCATCGCCCGCGCCGCCGCCCGCCGCGCCCGCCGTCGTCGTCGCGCTCAAAGGCGACGAACAACTCGCGCTCTCGGTCGAGAGCATCGAGCGCGAGATCGAGCTATACGATACGGAAGCGGAGACGGAGGCGGCGGACGCGCCCGGCAATTCCCTCCTGCGGCGCAGCATCCCTTATCACGCACACGCCGTCGCCCTCCTCGACCCCGCACGACTCTTCGACGCCGCCATGCAAGGCGTCGAACGACGGCGACAGAGAACGTGAAAAACCGTCAAGCGTGAATCATCAATCGTGAATAGACGGAAACCTGCCTTTGTCTATTTACGATTCACGATTTACGATCTACTTTCTTATGATGAACGAACAGGCTTTCGGGGTGTTGGAATACGACGCGCTGCGCGCGCTGGTGAGGCGCGGGGCGCAGACGCCGATGGGGCGTGCGCGCGCCGAGAGGCTTGCGCCGCTCGCCGACTTGGAGGCGGTGCGGCGCGCGCTCGACGCCGTGGCCGAGTGCGTCGAGTTGCGCAGGCGCGGCGGCGCGTGGTCGTTTTCGGAGTTGGCCGACCCGTCGGAATCAATCGCGCGGCTGCGCATCGAGGGCGCGACGCTCGAACCCCTGCCGCTGCTCGAACTCGCGCGCCTTTGCGATCAGGTTGGCGCGGCACGCGCTTCGATTCAGGTCGAGCGCGCCGACGCGCCCGTGCTGTGGGAATTCGTCGCCGACCTCTCGCGCGAGTTGTATAGCCTCGCCGCGCGCGTGACGGCGAAAATCCTGCCGAGCGGCGAACTCGACGACCGCGCCAGCCCCGAACTCGCGCGCATCCGCCACGACATCAACCGCCTTCGCTCCTCCATCACGCGCTCGCTGGAAAATCTCATGCGCCGCTCGGACGAGGCGATTCAAGACCAACTCGTCACGGTGCGCAACGACCGCTTCGTCATCCCCGTGCGCGCCGATCATCGCGGGCGCGTCGGCGGCGTCGCGCACGGCTTCTCGTCTTCGGGAGCGACCGTCTTCGTCGAACCATTGGAGACGATTGACGGCAACAACGAACTGCAAAATCTGCGCGAGACCGAGGAGCGCGAGATCACGCGCATCCTCTCGATGCTCACGGACGACTTGCGCCGCGAACTGCCCGCTATCGAACGCGCCGCCGCCGCCATCGCCGAACTCGACTTCATCGGCGCGAAGGCCGCGATGGCGGTGCGCTTCAACTGCGTGCAACCCTCCGTCGGCGCGGACGCCGCGCTCGAACTCGACGCCGCGCGCCACCCTCTGCTCGAAGAGAACCTGCGCGCCGGCGGCAGCGAGGTGGTGCCCGTCTCGTTCCGCCTCGACCCGGAACGACCCGTGATGGTCATCTCCGGCGCGAACGCGGGCGGCAAAACCGTCGTCCTCAAGACGGCGGGCTTGCTCGCGCTGATGGCTCTCTCCGGCCTCCATGTGCCGGCGCGGGCGGCGAGTTTTCCCTTCTACGCTTCGGTGCTCGCAGACATCGGCGACAGCCAATCGCTCGCCGCCAACCTCTCGACCTTTACCGCGCACGTCGCCAACATCAGCCGCATGCTCGAACTCTGCCGCCAGCCCGCGCTCGTCCTCCTCGACGAGGTCGGCACGGGCACAGACCCGGAAGAAGGCTCCGCGCTCGGCGTCGCCGTGGTGGATCATTTCCGCCGCGCGTGCGGCGCGCACGTTGTCGCCACGACGCACTACAGCGGCTTGAAGCAGTATGCGGCGAACGAGTCGGGCGTGCTGAACGCGAGCGTCGAGTTTGACGAGCGCACCTTGCAGCCGACGTATCGCCTGCTCGTCGGCCTGGCCGGGTCGTCCTCCGGCATCGAGATCGCGGGGCGGTTCGGTTTCCCGCGCGGCATCGTCGAAGCCGCGTCGGCGCGCGTTCATGAATCGTCGCGCGAGGCGACCGCCTACCTGCGTCGCATCAAGCGCGAGTCGGAAGAGGCCGAAGCGTTGCGCCGCGCGCTCGAAGAGGAACGCGCGGCGGTCGCCGAAAAATACTCCACGCTCGACCGCGACGCCGAACGCCGCGAGCGCGAACGTCAAACAACTTTCGAGCGCGAATTGCGCGACCGCCTCGCCGAATTTGAACAACGCTCGAAGGAACTCTTCTCCCGGATCGAGGATCGCGCCGAGCGCACCCGCGTCGAACGCGAGGCCGCGCGCCACGCCGCCGAACTGCGCCGCGAAGCGCAACGAACCGTAGCGGCGGCCACGCCGACGACGAGCGCGCGTCCGGCCGCGAAGCCCGCGAGCACGGAGACGGCGCGCGGCGGCGGTGCAGGAGGAGGCGTGCGCGTCGTTCGTCAGGCCGGGGCGGAGGCGAGCGCGCCGCGCGCCCAGTCCGGCGGCGAAGCGTTTCAACCGGCGAGCGTCGAGCGCGAGATCGTCAAAGGCGACACGGTGCGCCTGCGCACGCTCGGCAAGACCGGCATCGTCGATAGGATCGCGGGCGCGGACGCCGAAATCCGCATCGGCCACGTTCGCCTGCGCGAGAAGCTCACGAACCTCGAACTCATGGAACGCGCGCCGCAGGGCAAAGCGGAAGCGGCGCGCGGCGGCTCGCAACTCGAACGCATGGCCGCCGCCTCTTCGGCGCGCACCGCCGACGTGCGCCTCAGTCGCTCGAAGGATGAACCGGCCGCCGAAATCAACCTCATCGGGCGCACCACCGACGAGGCGACCGACGCCGCCGACAAGTTTCTCGATGAAGCCTACCTGAACGGCCTCGCGCGCGTGCGCATCATCCACGGCCACGGCACGGGCGCGCTCCGCCGCGCCATCGCAGACTTCCTGCGCACACACGCGCACGTCGAATCGTTCGCCCCCGCCCCGCCCGATCAAGGCGGCGCGGGCGCAACCGTTGTAGAATTAAAGCAGTAACTATAAAGGGGCTACTCCGATGCACATCTTCCGACGCCGCGCGGGGCGAAAATATTTGAAGGCGATGCTGGTGTCGCTCGCTCTCGTCGTGTCGCTCGCCGCTCCGGCGTCCGCGCAGTTGAATCAGTGGGGGTATTGGGAGAACGGCGTCACGGAGTCCTGGTGGTTCTCCTCCGACGACTTCACGAAGGAAGACGCGGTCGCGGCGGTGGAGCGTTGGAAAAGCGCCGGTCTCGCGGCACAAGACGCGGCGGGTGCGGAGTGGAGCGGAATCTACTTTAGCGGCGGCGACACGCACGGGACATACGCGCGCTGGTCGCCGCGCGGCGGTTTCATCATCGCTCATATAGATAAGTGTCAGGCGCGTGTGATGGGCTTGACTTACGGCAGGGTCGAGGCTTCGCCGGCGCTCGTGCAGTTTTTTCCCGAATTCAGTAAAACGTCCGCCCACGCGCACGGCCA
>DASQNL010000479.1:0-3642 GCA_035644995.1 Pyrinomonadaceae bacterium
CGCGCCGCGTTGTAGTTGACGACAACAAATGTCTCCGCCGGTTGAGTCATGCTTAACCGCGAATGGTAAATGGTAAACCGTGAATAGTGAAAACCGCCCGCGTCGATAAACTTTCCCCCGCAACCCGTCGCGCGCCATTTACCATTTACCATTCACCATTTACCATCGCCGTCATGCAGGCAGTCAGAATCGTCTCTCACGGCGGGGTTGAAGCGCTGGAAGTGGCGGAGGTCGAGAGGCCGGAGGCGGCGGGCGACCGCGTGCGCGTGCGTGTGCGCGCGGCGGCGTTGAATCGCGCCGACCTGTTGCAGCGGCGCGGAGTTTATCCCGCACCGCCCGGCGCGCCCGCGGATATTCCGGGGTTGGAGTTCGCGGGCGAGGTCGAGGCCGTGGGCGCGGACGCGCGGCGGAGGTGGCGCGCCGGGCAACGCGTGTTCGGCATCACGGGCGGCGGGGCGCAGGCCGAATACGTGGTTGTGCCCGAAAACACGCTCGCGGAAATTCCCGCGAATCTCGATTGGGAAGAGGCCGCCGCCGTGCCGGAAGCGTTCATCACGGCGCACGATGCGCTGTTCACGCAAGGGAATCTGGCGATGGGCGAGCGCATCATCGTCCACGCCGCCGGGTCGGGCGTCGGCCTCGCCGCCCTCCAACTCGCACGCGTCGCCGGAGCGCAAACTCTCGGCACGGCGCGTCGCAACACAGACAAACTCGAACGCGCCCGCGCCTATGGTCTCGACGAGGCGTGCGTCGTCGGCGACGACCCGCAGGCGTTTGCCGACGCGGCGAAGGTCTGGACGAACGGCGCGGGCGTGGACGTGATACTCGATCTCGTCGGCGCGAGTTACCTCGCCGCCAATCTCGACGCGCTCGCCCCGCGCGGCCGCCTGCTGCTCGTCGGCACGATGGCCGGCGCGAGCGCGCCGCTCGACTTCCGGCAGGTGATGGGCAAACGATTGCGCCTCACGGGCACGGTCTTGCGCGCCCGCTCGACGGAAGAGAAGGCGCGCGCCACACGTCTCTTCGCCGCGCACGTCTCGCCGCTTCTGGCGCGCGGCGCGCTCCGCCCCGTCATCGACAGCGTGTTCGCGCTCCGCGACATCCGCGCCGCGCACCGACGCCTCGAATCGAACGAAACCTTCGGCAAAATAGTGTTGAAAGTGACAGGCGACGGGGGACGGGTGACGGGAAGACGACCTCTCTTTGTCGCGTCACCCGTCACCCGTCACCTGTTACCGTTTTCTCCCGTCGCTTGTCACTGTCATTAAGGTTGTGCGATGATTCGTTTTTAAGGCGAAGCGAGAGAGCGGAACATTAAGTTGCCGGATATTTGGAGGGAAGACCCGAAGTGAAAGCGGAATTAGCACAGTTAATTGCGTTGCAGCATACGGACACAAATATCAGAAGGCTAGAAGCCGAGTTGAACGCCATTCCAGAGAGGCGCGCTGAGATCGAAAAGGAGTTCGAGCAGCGCGCCTTTGAATTTCGCGCCATCGAAACCCGCCGCGACGGCGCACGCTCCGAGCACACCCGGCTCGAAACCGAGATCGCGGAGACCCGCACCAAAGCTCAGCACGCCGACCGCGCGCTGATGTCTTCGACGAATGAGAAGGAATATGCCGCCGCCATCCGCGAGGCCGACGCGGCGCGCAAGCACATCTCCGAACTCGAAACGAAAGTGCTCGAACAGATGGAAGCCCTGGAGGGCGCGGAGAAAGAGATCGGCGAGCACGAACCGCAGATCGCGCAACTGCGCGGCGAGTTGGGACAGAAGCTCAAGGCGTTTGAAGAACAGACGCGCACGCAGGCCGAGCAACTCGCCGCCCTGCGCGCCGAACGCGAACGACTCGCGGCGGAACTCCCCAAACCGATGGCGTTGATGTACAACCGCATCAGCTCGCGCATTCGCGGCGGGGTGGCCGTGGCCGAAGCGCGCAACAATTCCTGCTCCGCCTGTTTCATGTCGCTGCGCCCGCACGTCATGTCGCAAGTGCGTCTCGGCGAAGAGATCATCACCTGCGACAACTGCAACCGCATCCTCTACTACGTCCCCGCCGAGCAGCCGCAACAAACCACGGCGCACACGGCTAAGTAAGTTTCAAGTTTCAGGTTTCAGGTTTCAAGTCTGAACGTGGTTCGTTCTTTAACTTGAAACTTGAAACCTGAAACTTGAAACCTTCCCTTCCCCTTCCGCACCGTTATATTTTCGTGACCCCGCGCCCGCAACATGTCAGCTCAAACTTTCGTCGGGCGAGGGGGCGGCTGTCGTGATGTCGAGCGGGCAAATTTCGGTTGAGCGCAAATCGGTCAGGAGCGCGGTCGAGAGTGTGACGCGCGGTGCACGCTGCCGCTGGTGGCGGCGGCGCGGCACGAAGCGCAGCGGCTTTCGCTACGAAGACGCCGCGGGCAAATTGCTCACGGACGAGGCCGCGCGCGCGCGCGTCAAGTCGCTCGTCATTCCGCCGGCGTGGACGGAGGTACGCATCTGCCCCGGCGCTCGCGGGCAGTTGCAAGCCATCGGTCTCGATGCTTCGGGGCGCGTGCAGCGCATCTATCATCCTGCCTTCGCCGCCCGGCAAGCGCGACGCAAGTACGCGAAGATCGAACGCTTCGGCGAACAACTCAAACACCTGCGCCGCCGCACCAACGAAGACATCGCGCTCGAAGGACTGCCGCGCGAACGCGTGCTCGCCGTCATCGTGCGCCTGATCAACGACCTCTACTTCCGCGTCGGCTCGGAAGAGAGCGTCATGCGTTATCGCACCTACGGCATCACGACGCTGCGCAATCGCCACCTCGAAATCAAGCGCGGCGGCCGCCTCGTCTTCTCCTTCGTCGGTAAGCATCACATCAAACACCGGCGCATTCTGGTTGACGAAGAGTTGGCGACGCTCATGCGCGACATCCAAGCCTTGCGCGGCAAGCGTCTCTTCCAATACTGGGACGCGGAGAGCAAACGCCCCGTCTGCATCAAACCGCGCGACGTGAACGACTACATCAAGACGGCGACCGCGCCCGAATTTTCCGCCAAGGACTTTCGCACCTGGGGCGGCACGCTCCTGTGCGCCGTCGAACTCGCCGAACTCGGCAAGCCGGAAGACGACCGACAGGCCAAGCGCAACATACTCCACGCCGTGCGCGCCGTGGCCGAACACCTCGGCAACACTCCGGCCGTCTGCCGTTCCAGCTACATCCACCCGGCCGTGCTCGAACGCTATTGTCAGGGCATCACGCTCGACGAATTTCGTCCCCGCCGCGAACGCCGCATCGGACGCCAGCAGCCCGAATACTTACCGGAAGAACGCGCCCTCTTGAAACTGCTGCGCGCCTAGCCGGTCGTCGGTCGTGAAGCGTGCGAAAGCCGTGAATCGTCAATCGTGAAGAGATAAACCCGGTTCTTTCTCTTCACGATTGACGATTCACGATTCACGACTGTGGTCAGTAGTGCTCTTTCGTCTTCCGTCCCTTTTTCGTGTCGCCCTTGCCCTGCTTGCGCCGCTTGCCCTTGCGTTCGTCCGCGCCCTTGAGCGAGGCGAGCGGCCAGAGTTGATGCTCGACGCGCGCCAGCCCCGCGCCGACGACCGCCTCGATCACTTGTTGCGAAGACTTGTAGGCGGGCGCGGCTTCGTCCAGGGGCACGCG
>DASQNL010000480.1:0-2171 GCA_035644995.1 Pyrinomonadaceae bacterium
CCCGTCGCCCCTGATGTGCCGGATAACTCATACTAACCGCGTCGCCCGGCAGACTCAAAGCTGAGGGGAAAGGGTAAAGGGCAAAGGTGAAAGGGGGAAGAAACTCACACCCGGCTATTCATCTTTACCCTTTGCCCCTTACCCCTTTCCCTGGCCTGCCTGTGTTAAGCTAACGAAACTTTAAAGATGACGGGTACACTGTGATGGCTTTGCCTTTCGCGCCGGGCGACGATCTCATCTTCCAACTTGAGAGCGGCTTCGGGTTGCTGCGCGTCCTCGCCGTCGAGGAACGCGGCGGCGAGATCGTCTGGCATCTACTCGCCTACGAGGATTTTTTCCCCGACGTGGAGACGGCCGAAGCCGCGCTCCGCGATGCTTCGCAACTCGGCGTGCGCGCCGCGCATCTGCCGCTCACCGATTACGCGTTCGGCAACACTCCCGTCGCGCGCCTCGGCAACCGCCCCGTCGCGGAAGACGAACTCGCCGCCTATCGCGCGTGGAGCGCAAGCGGCGACGGCGCGCCCTTCGAACGCTCCGCTCTCCTCATGCTCGGCTTGCGCTGAATCATTCCACACGAGAAACTGAGACGATGAATTTTCAACCCTACCCGCCGCCGTCGCGCCGCTCATTTCGGCGACGCGGCCTGCCCGTCCTGCTGCTGCTCGTCGCGCTCTGTTCCGCCGCCGTGGCCGAACGCCGCGAGCGGCTCGTCGAAAACTGGCGTCCGCTCCATTACGACGTGACGCTCGTTTTCAATCAAGACCTCGGAGAACTGACGCGCGCCGAGACGAAGCTGGATGCGCTCGTGCTCCGCGACAACCTCGCCGTGCTTGATCTCGACTTCGGCGCGCTCACGATTGACGCCTTGAGCATCGGAGGCAGTCCGGCGCGCTACGAACGGCAGGGCGAGCGGCTCAACGTCTTTCTCGCGCGCCCCGCGCGGCGCGGCGAACGCCTGCGCCTGAGCGTCGTCTATCATGGCCGACCGGCCGACGGTTTGATCCTGACGAACGACAAGGACGGCCGCCCCTCGGCCACCGGCGACAACTGGCCGAACCGCGTGCACCATTGGATACCCTCGCTCGATCACCCGTCGGCGAAAGCCACCGTCAGCTTCAACGTCACCGCGCCCGCGCGCGCGTCGGTCGTCGCCAACGGGCGTCTCGTCGCGCGCAGCCCGACCAACACCGGCGCGGACGTGACGTGGACTTACAGCGAAGCCGCGCCGATGCCGCCCTATTGCATGGTCGTCGCGGTCGGCGAGTTCGCCAGCGTCACGCCCGGCGTGTTGCTCCCGGCGCGCCACGCTCCCGTCTCCTACCACGTGCCGCCGTCGGAGCAAAAGTTCGCCATGCAGGGGTTCGGCGCGGCCATCCCGTCGCTCAAATATTTCAGCCAAACGGTCGCGCCGTTTCCTTATGCGAAGCTCGCGCACATCGTCGGCGCGACGCGCTTCGGCGGCATGGAAAATTCCGGCGCGATCATTTATTCGCGCACCCTCTTCGACCCGCGCGAGGGCGCGCCCCTGAGCGCGCGCTTCGGCGTCCGGCGCGGCCTCGTCGAACTCATCGCGCACGAGACGGCGCACCAGTGGTTCGGCGACGCCGTGACGCCCGCCACCTGGTCTGACCTCTGGTTGAGCGAAGGCTTCGCCACCTACTATGCCGGTCTCTTCGTCGAGCACGCGGAGGGCGACGCGGCCTTCCGCGAATACATGAGCCGCAAGCGCGAGGAATATCTCAAGTACGAACAGACGCGCCGCGCGCCCATCCACGACCGCGAGACCGAAGACTTGAACGCACTGTTGAATCCGAACAACTACCAGAAAGGCGCGTGGGTCTTGCACATGCTGCGCGCCGAACTCGGCGACGCCGCTTTCTTCCGCGGCGTGCGCGCCTACTACCGCGCGCACCTCCACCGCAACGCCACCACCGAAGACCTGCGCGCCGCGCTCGAACGCGCATCCGGCAAAAATTTGCGCGCCTTTTTCGCGCGTTGGATTTACGCGAGCGGCCATCCGCGCTACGAAGCCTCCTGGGACTGGCGAACACACGGTCGCAATGCCGGCGGCAGCTTGATAATCACGCTCCGGCAAATTCAGGAAGACGGCGCAGTCTTCCCTAACTCAGTCCCCTTCGAGGTCGTCACCGGCGCGGAAACACACCGCCTCA
>DASQNL010000481.1:0-9565 GCA_035644995.1 Pyrinomonadaceae bacterium
GACTACGACCCGGCGCGCCGCTTCATTTCATTCCTCGGCAGGCAAAACGGCGTGCAGAGCGGCGCGCCGAACGCCGCCGCGTTGCAGCGTTCCCTGTCCGCGCTGCCTTACGCGCTCGGCGAGACGCGCCTCGTCGAAGGCGGTTTCGAGAAAACCACTCGATCCTCATTCGGGCAGTTCGGCGGGCTGGTGGTGCAACTGGCGACGGATGTCGAAACGGAGAAGTAGAAAGGGGTTTCAGGTTTCAAGTTTCAAATTTCAAGTTTGAAAGTGGTCGGCGTTTGAACTTAAACGTGAGGCGCCACGCCTCAGACCCGCTTTAACTTGAAACTTGAAACCTGAAACTTGAAACCTACTTGATCAACCCGCGGCCGGATAATCGAAGGGGTACTCGGCGAGCACGGTGCGCATATTGATCTGGCCGAACAAGGCTTCGAGGTAGGTGCCGAAGCGATGGAGCACGGGGGTAAGTTCGACCGCGCCGCGCGCCGCGAGCACCTCCGCCACGAATCTCTCGAAGGATTCCCAATCTTTGTACATCAGGAAGCGCAGGCTTTTCTCGCGGAACGTGTCGAGGCGTTCGAGCAGCGGCGCGAGCGGACGGCGGTCGCGGTCTTTCTCCGCCTGTAGCACGAGTTGCAGCAGCGTCCACAAGTCGCGGCGCAGCGCGAGCGACTGTTCGAGTTTGGTCTGAAAGAATTGAATAAAGAGCGAGCCGTCCAAGGTCGTATCAAACGCCTGAATCAGAGCCACGAGCGTCTGCTGAAAACTATCGCGCAACAGGCCGTGCGCGTTTTCGACTTTCGTATAGATGGCGGGCGACTGTCTGAGAGAGACCAGTCCGAGGAGTTCTCGCCCGAAGACGCGGGATAATTCCACCCCCACGGCATAGCCCGTGCTATCCAAAGCGTCGAACACTTTCCCGTCAATCTCTTCCGTGCGAATGGCGCGCTTCTCGACAAACTCCACCAGCGAACGCGCCTCTTCATGCACCAGCGTGAAGATCGGGAGAGCCAACTTCAAAGGAGCATCGTGCCGGAGCAGCGTCTCGATGACGCGCAGTTGTTCGAGCAACTGCGCGAGTTGGGAGAAGATCGCGGACATGTCGGCCGCGAGAGCGTCTGGCGTGATGCGCTCGGTCAGTTCGTGCAACTCAGGGTGCTGCCGCTCTAAAGTTCCGCTGCGGGCGCGCCGTTCGAGTTGCCTGATAAACTGCGACTGCGCCAACTCGCCCCGCACGATCCGTTCGAGGCAAGTCCAAACTTGAAAATCGACTTTCGCCGACAGCGCGCTATCGCACATGTCGCAAAGTTCTCCGAGCGTGTTGATCAGGGGGGCGAGCGGAGGGGCGACCGGATGCGCGCGCGCGTCGCCGGAAATTCTCAGGGACATCGCATCGAAGGCGTTCGTTTCGTCCAACTCGAACGACGCGGGCGATTTCTCCGGCGTGCAATTGAGGCTCAGCAACAGGCTGCGTTTGAGCGCCTGCCCGGCGATTCTGAGTTCCGGCGAAAAATCGCGCGAGATGATTTCCGCCCTTTCCGCATCGGTCAAGGGGTGATTACGCAGGTTGAAGAAACTACGGAGGGCGAGTTGCCAGGTATGTAGTTCGAGCAGGCTCGAATCGATGCTCACCGGGGAGCGTTCGCGCATTTGCAGGTGAGGCCGGAAAGGTTCGGATATGCCGTGGAGCGTCGTCCGCACGGTCGAATCTGTGAGTACATTCAAATCTCTAACCCTCGAAAATTCGTTCGGAGCGTGGTCGGGTGCGAACACGCTCCCTCTTTCATTGTTAGCATGAATCTTCGCGGCTTGGCAAAAAACTTTTTCGCCGTCTATCATTGGGGGCGAAAAAACCTGGCCGCTTGGGCGTTTTATTTGAGGCAGCTCGATGACTACTCAGACCCCTTCCGAACTGCTCATCGCCACCAATAACGCGGGTAAGATTCGCGAACTGACCGGCCTGCTGGCAAACCTCCCGCTGCGTCTCCGCCAACTTTCCGAGTTTCCGCAAATCACCGAAGTGGAAGAAACGGGACAGACCTTCGCCGAAAACGCTTCGCTCAAAGCGCGTCTATACAGCCGGCAGACACAGCTCTGGACGCTGGCGGATGATTCGGGGTTGGAAGTTGACGCGCTGGACGGCGCGCCCGGCGTCCTCTCAGCCCGCTATGCAGGCCGAAACGCGACCGACGAAGAACGCTGCGCGCGCCTGCTCGCCGAACTCAGCTTGACACACGACGAACGGCGGACGGCGCGATTCATCTGTGCGATTGCCCTCTACGACCCGGCAACAGCGACCACCGAAATCTTCAACGGCGCGTGCGAAGGGCGCATCGCGAAGCATCCGCGCGGGCGGCTTGGCTTCGGCTACGACCCCATCTTCGTTCCCTCCGGCTACGCACACACATTCGGCGAACTATCCGACGTTGTGAAGCAACAGATCAGCCATCGCTCGCAAGCCCTGGCCGCGGTTCGCGTCTACCTCAACGGGCGTTTTTCCCGGTCTTAGCTTGACCCGCCGGGAATGCGCTGGCAGAATGCGCTGCATCTCAATTTCTCGCGCCGTGTGCAGATGGCGATAGATTTGATTTACACGGGGCGTAGCACAGCCTGGTAGTGCGCTCGGTTTGGGACCGAGAGGTCGAGTGTTCGAATCACTCCGCCCCGATTCAATATTTGAAGAGTCCGAAGTTCGTAAAGTCGAACTTCACGGAGTCGGCCTTGCGTTGTAAATCCTCCCGACGGCCTGAGAGAGATGAATTTCTCATTTTTTCTCGTAAAAAAGCCGAAATGTGGGTTTTTTTGCAGACGTGAGGGGCGACTGTGTGATATATCTGCTAATGCAAGTTTTATTTATTCTTCCCAATCCGCAGGAGGTAGCCACACTTCGACATGGCGACTAAAGAAGGCAAAAAACGCATGACGCAGTCTGAGATTCTCAATCATTTTGCTGAGAAAACCGGGCTGAAGCGTGTTCAAGTGAAAGAATTCTTCGATCAATTGGCCGAATTGGCGAGCGACGAAGTCAAGAACAACGGCGAGTTTGCCCTACCGGGTTTTGGCAAACTGGTGCTGTCGGAACGCAAAGCGCGCGAGGGGCGTAATCCCCAGACGGGCGAGACGATTCAAATTCCCGCCAAGACAACTCTTAAGTTCCGTATCGGCAAAGGGTTAAAAGACACGGTCGTGCCCAAGAAGTAAGGCCGCGACAACGTAGGTCTTCACGCTCGACATGCCCTTATAAGAGCGCCGCCTGCGAGTTGAGCGCGCTAGTACGTCTGCGCGCGACTCGCAAGCGGTGTTGCATGTCTGCGGATGAGACACACACGGCCGCTTCAATCCTCAAGCTCTCCCGTTTTTACAAGGTTTTATTACTTGTTCCGCCGCTTCTCACCGCCCGACCCGCAATTTATGCGGCCGGCTTTTGCAGCCGTGACATGTTCGCCCTTGAGCCGCGAACATCGTCAATTCCGCTTCCCTGTTGAATCACGACCTTCCGTTTAAGCCTCCGGGTTTCTTTAGCTCCGAACTCACTCTCTGCCATAGGGAGCAGTTTTCGCCTGCGCATTTATGCGCGAAATAATTTTTCTGGCAATTTTTCGCCTTTTCGATTAGAATCTTCCGTTCCGCAGATACAGTTATTATTCACTGGGGAAGGTTAGGTTAATTTGAGGGCAGATTTGTGTTAATTTTGCGGAAAATGTAACAGAAACGCATCTCAAATGAAGGGTCGGGCATCTAAAATATCGCATTCATAAGTTAGGCGAAGCCCGCTGGATACGAGTCCAAACGAGAAGGAGTAGAAGGTAAAGTGACTTTCAATGTGACGCTGCCGCTGGAAGAGCGGCTCAAGGTTATCGACCACATTCAAGCCCGCCGTTATTCCAAATTGACGGGCGCGCCGCTCGACATCGCCACCGAAGGCATTTTGCGGCACTTGAAGGCCTGCGACCGCATGGATGTTAATCCCGATGTGGCCGCCGTCCGCGAAATCATTGACGATGCGTTGAACGGTCGCCGTGTTTTCGCCGAGCCGGTCGCGGTTGACGGGCGTTATGCCGCGTAAATTGATACTTCAGGCAATCTAAAGAGTTCAGACACATAAATTGAGACAGACCGCCAACTCGCAGAGTCGGCGGTCTGTCTTTTTTTGCGGAAGTAGATTCTCCGACGGTTCTCTTGGGCGAATCGGCGGACGAATGCCGGATTAGAGAGGTTTTTCCGACGAGAGTCGGTATTGCATGATCGCCATTCGGCTGATGGCGTCAGTGATTTCTCCGCTCAGGGTCATGCGTAAGGCATCTGTGAAAGGCACGCGGCGCACTTCGAGTTGCTCCGTTCCTTCCGGGCTCCGCTCTCCTTGGGTTAACCCGGTCGCGACGTACCAGAGGGCGAGTTCATCGGTGACGGAATTCGACAGGTAGGCTGAACCGAGTTTGCGCCAATTCTTTGCGCACAGCCCGGTTTCCTCTTGCAGTTCGCGCCGCGCCGCGTCGAGCGGGTCTTCGCCTTCGCCGCAGCCGCCCTCTGGTATCTCCCATGAATATCGTTCGAGCGGATAACGGTATTGACCCACCAGATAGATGAAGTCGTCTTCGACGGCGAGCACGCCGATGGCGATGTTCTTGAAATGGACGACTCCATAAACGCCCCGTTCGCCATCCGGCCGGATGACGGCGTCTTCCCTGACGCCGATCCATTTATTGTCGTAAACACTCTTCGTCGAAACTACCGTCCAGGGGTTTTTCGTTTCGTCGGCCATGGGTCTGTTCTCCGCTTGAATCGTCGCGGGTTATTCTTCGTTTGAATAGAATCACTGCGAGGCTATTGTTCCCGTGTCTCTCGATTCGACGGCGTGTCCCTCACCCGACGCCTCTTCTTTTAAAGCCCCGTGCTCGATAAACGATGTCCCCGCGGCGACGGGCGCGGCGGTCGGCGGGCGGTCGGCATGTCGCATCACGTCCAGTAGCGCGAGCGTGATGGCGAGCACGACGGGGCCGAGCACGAGACCGAGCACGCCGAAGACGTTCAGGCCGCCGAGCACCGAAAAGAAGATGAACAACTCGTGCAGCTTGGTTCTTTCGCCGACGAGTTTCGGGCGAAGAAAATTATCGGCCGTCCCGATCACGAGCGCGCCCCACGCCACCAGTAAGCCGGCCTTCACCCAATGACCCGTGGCGGCCAGAAAGATGGCCGCCGGAACCCAGACGATGAAAGCCCCGGCCATCGGGATGAGCGAGAGAAACGTCATCACGACGCCCCAGACGAGCGCGGACGGCACGCCGAGCGCAAAGAAAGCTATCGCGCCGAGTGCGCCCTGAATCGCCGCGATGACCAACACCCCGTTGACGCTCGCGCTGATGACATCTCTCGTCCGCGTAATAATCTCCTCGCTCTGCGCCCGCTCCAAAGGCAGCACGTCGGGGAGCGCGTTCACGATCTTCGCCCCGTCGCGGAAGAGGTAGTACATGGTGAAGATGATGAAGAAGATTTGCACGACGACGCCGAGCGCGCCGCCGACGAGTCCGAGCGTGCGCTGCGCCACCGTTCCGAGCACTTGTTGCAGGTGGTCTTGAATTGATTGGGGGTTGCGCAGTTGCTCGATGTCTACGTAGTTTCCGAGCCAGCCCAAAAGCCTTCCGGCCACGGCTGAATTCGGATCGAGGTACGCGCTCAGTTGATTTTGGAGACCTTGCGCCGCTCCGGAAAATTCGCGCACGAGGGCGAGCGTCACGAGCGACAGCGGGATCAGAATAACGAAGATGACGAGCAGGCATGAAATCAACGCGCTCGTGGCCGGGCGGTTCGTGCGCGCAAGGAGGCGGCGGTGAACGGGGTGGAAAACCACGACGAGCACCACCGCCCACGCCAGCACGTTGATGAAGGGCAGGATCATCAACCAGCACAGATAGAGACCCGCGGCCGTTGCCGCCAGCAGCGCGATCCAGCGCGGTTGTATCCTTCGTTCAGTCATATTCTATACTTGTTCTCCGACTGCGCGGCAGACGCTAACACACCCCGCGCGCCCTATTCTTCACGTTCATCTGCCTTTTTAGTTTCGCGGTTGACGGCGACAGCCGGGCGCATGCTAACATCCGCGTCGTTGAAAAGCGCGCTCCCGTAGCTCAGTGGATAGAGCACTCGCCTTCTAAGTGAGTGGTCGCTGGTTCGAGTCCAGCCGGGAGTATTACTATTTCGGAGCGGATGTCGGTTTAGCGTTCCGGTTAAACTTCGCCACAACCTGCGGACTTGTCAGACGGCGAACGCTTCGGTAATATTGCTTCATTAACGCTTCGTTATGTGGCGGCTATAGCTCAGTTGGTTAGAGCGCGAGATTGTGGTTCTTGAGGTCGAGGGTTCGAGACCCTCTAGCCGCCCTCAAACTTTTCTTACTTCACAAATCAAAACATTCAATCGTCCGTTAGTCGGACTCCTTCTCGACGGGGTAGCCCGCTTCGACGTAAGCCGAAGTGCCGCCCGTCACGTTGAGGAGTTGCCGGTAGCCGCGACTTTCGAGCAGGCTCGCGGCCGCGCTCGAACGATAGCCGCCCGCGCAAATGACTGCGACCGGACGCGCGGGGTCGAGCCAGTCGAGCGGATTGGCCTGCAACTCGGAGAGGGGCGCGAGTCGCGCGCGGGGGGCGTGCCCGCTTTCATATTCGGCGGGTCGGCGCACGTCAACGATCTGCAAGTCCGGTTCTGCTTGAATCCTCCGGCGCAGTTCGGCGACGCTGATCTGCTCGACTGTGGACGTTGTGCGTCCGGCTTGAAGCCATGCGTCCATTCCGCCGCGCAAAAACCCGCTGACGTTTTCCAGCCCCACACGCGCCAGCCTGAGCGCAGCCTCCGCAGCCTTCGGCTCATCCTCCGCGATGATAATCAAGGGCGTCTCCGGCGCGATCAAGCTGCCCGCCCAGGAGGCGAACTGGCCGCCGAGGCCGATGTTCAGAGAGCCGTGGATGTGCCCTGCGCCATAATCGGCCGCGGCGCGCACGTCGAGCGCGAGCGCGCCGCGTTGCACGAGAGTTTCGACCGCGCCGGGCGTCAACGGTTCCGGACGCGGCAACGCTTCGAGCGGGCGCGCTCCGGTGCGATTGATCTCGGCGTCACGTGAAAAGTAGGTTGGCGCGGCGGGCATCCCGGTCGTCATCATGCGGACGAACTCGTCCTTCGGCATGGCGGCCAGAGCGTAGTTAAACTTTCGTTGTTGGCCGATGGTGGATGAAGTTTCTTTGGAGATGTTGCGCCCGCACATCGAACCCGCGCCGTGTGCGGGAAAGACTTCCACGGCGTCGTCGAGTTTGAGCAGTTTGTCGTGGAGGCTTTCATAGAGGGTGGCCGCCATCGCTTCGGCGGTGTGCCCGCGCGAGCCGGAGAGATCGGGGCGGCCGACATCGCCGATGAACAGCGTGTCGCCGGTCAACACCTTCTGCGGCTCATCGGAGACATCGCGATCAATCAACAGGACGGACATGCTTTCGGGCGTGTGGCCGGGCGTCTCCATGAATCGCAGCGTGACGCGGCCGAGATTGAGTTCGTCGCCGTCTCGAACGGCGCGATGCGGAAAGGCGGCGTGCGCGTGTCGGCTGAAGATGATCTCCGCTCCCGTGCGCGCGGCGAGTTCGCAATGACCGCTGACGAAGTCGGCGTGCAGGTGCGTCTCGACCACGTATTTAATCTTCAACCCTTGCGCCGCACACTCGGCGAGGTATTGTTCCACGTCACGCTGCGGGTCGACGACCGCCGCTTCGCCTTCCGAGCCGATCAGGTACGAAGCGTGCGCCAGACAGCCGAGATAAAATTGTTTGAAATACACCCGATGCCTCCGAGACACTTACGACAATTACTTCAAGTCGCCCACGCGACAGGCACGAAAACTTTTACGTGTGGGGGAAACTTCAACGACGTGAGAGAGAGGCGCGGGCGCGCCCGCGCGTCTCACTTTCGCGTGTAGCCTGAAGGATGATTGATCTCCGCATCGGCTTCGGGGGTTTCGATTTTGATGCGATGGAAACCCTTGTCCGCGTGCGTCGAAAGATAAGTCAGAGCAAACTGGCGCGAGAGCCTGTCGGAGAGTTGGCGCAGGAAAGGGTCGAAACTGACGGGCGCGCCCGTCCCTTGGAAAAATGCTTTACCGCCGGTCTCCTGCGTGAGGCGTGCGAGCGAGCCTTGCGCGTTGCCGACGAGCCTGTTGTTGCCGCCCGCCCCGACCGTCGGCGCATAGATGCCGTAGACAGCCACGCTGCGCCGCTGCGCCTCGCTGATGGCGCGGTCGAGGTCTGTGCTCTGCGAGGGGGAGGAACCGTCGAAGCCGCGAGAGAGATCGAGTCCGTCGGAGATGACGAGGACGGCGCGGCGCGTTCCGAGCGGCACGCCGCCGTAGCGTTTCAGCGAGTCGTAAATCTGCACGTAAGGATTGTATGGCGCCGCGCTGGCCGCGCCGACGGGAATACGCAAAGCCTTCGCGGCGCGTTCGAGATCGGTGGTGAACTTTTGCCTCAATTGCAGCGAACCGGCGCGCAGGTAGCCGACTTGCACGAGTGTGCCCGGCGGTAAGCGGCGAATGAAATTCGCGAGGCCGCCGATTTCCAGACCGACGGAGGAGACGAGATCGTCCTGAACAAGCACGGACAGAGCGAGGGGCGCGCGGTCGGCCGCGCTGCGCGTCGAGAGTATCTCCTGCCGTTCGCCGTCTTCGGTGACGATGAAATTAAGCGTCCGCAGTTCCTCGCTGGACGGGCGCTCCTCGCGCAGCCTGAGCGTCACGGGAATCGTCACCGAGCGCACGCTGCGCGTCGTGTCGGTGCGCCGCGCGCCGTTTCCATCGCCCTTCTGGCCGGTTGCGCCGACGCGCGCCGCGACGGGTGAAGTGGCGTCGCAACCAAGCGCGAGCAGCACGAGCAGCATCAACCACGGCGGCAGTCCTTTTTTCATCTTCTCTCCTGTGTGCCTTGTCGCTTTCCGCTTCGACAAGGCATTATATCGCTTGACTGTCTCGAAGCGAAGAACACTTTACATGAGCGATAAACGCAACCGCCGTCTTACCGTCAAAGAGCGCACGACGCTTTTCTTCCTGCAATACGCGCCGTGGCTCGCCTTCTTGATCATCGCGCTGCCCGTGCCCCTCTATTTTCTCTTCCGTTATTTCAACGCCGCGACCGGCGCGGAGGCGGGCGAGTTCATGCTGATCGCCATGACGACGTTCGCGGGCGGCGCGATCCTCGGCCTTCTCGCGGTCGTCTTGCTTTACCTCTACCGCCGTCAATGGGAGAAGAAGTTGCGCGACCGTCTGGCCGCCGACGGCGTGACGAGCGACGAGTTGAGGTGGTTCGAGGGCGAGTTGACGAAGGCGGAGCGGCGCACGTTGCGCCAGATCGAAGCGCGCAATTTGCTGCTGGCCGACGCTTACCGCGAAACGCTCGCCGCGCGCCTGACGGCGACTCGCGTTGCCGCCAACGCCAAACGCGAAGCGCGCGCCGTCGAACGCCGCGTGCAAGACACATCGCGCCTCCCGCCGGCGGGGCGCGCCGCCCTTGAACACGAGTTGAGAAGCGACCGCGAG
>DASQNL010000482.1:0-4933 GCA_035644995.1 Pyrinomonadaceae bacterium
TGATGTCAATGCGGCCGTTAAAGAAGGATTACTAACGCTCGAACTGGGTGCCGCCGATGATCGGATGGCGGAGCTGCTGCCGGTCCTCCGAGAAGCTTTCAGGATGGCGCAGGAGCACATCGCTTCGGCCAAGCGCAGAGCCCGCGTGCTGGACTTTGCGGACTTAGAGGCGCACGCGCTCCGCGCTCTCGGGAATGAAGCCGCTCGGTCGTACTATCAGAAGCGGTGGAAGGCGTTTTTGGTCGACGAATTTCAAGACACCAATCCTGTCCAGGCCGAGCTTTTACGACTCCTCGCCGGTGAACAAGCAATCCAAACTATCGTCGGAGATGAAAAGCAATCTATCTACGGCTTCCGCCGTGCAGATGTGACTGTTTTCCGCGCCTTCCGAGAACGGATCGAGGAGAAAGGCGGTAAACATCTCCCGCTTACTCGTAGCTTTCGCTCTCACGCCGATCTGCTACAATCACTTAATCGCATCTTTGCGCCCGTTCTCAAAGAACTTCATCAGGATCTTCACGCTGAACGAGCGGCAGCACCCCATCTGGGTCCCCACATACGCACCTATGTCATCCGTGCCGACAAGGGGGTTGGTAAGCCTCAGAGGCAGATAGCCGAGGCAAGGCATATCGCCGCATTGATAAAGAGGATGATAGACGAAGGGCTTACGGTGTATGACAAGGGAAGCAGGACGTTACGACCTGTGCGCCCCGGGGACTTCGCGATCCTCTCACGCACCTGGGGCCCGTTGGATGTCTGCGGGGAGGCGATCGCGAATTGCGGCATACCCGTCGTTCACGCCAGTGGCGGAAATCTCCTCGACACCCGGGAAGCCAAGGACGGGTGGGCTCTGTTACGGTTTCTTGCGGACCCTTTCGATTCAATAGCCCTGGTCGGGTTGCTGCGCAGCCCCTTCTTCGCGGTAAGCGATAGGGTTCTCATAAATGTGGCTCAGACTCTTTCTGATGGGGGCTCTTGGTGGGGGGCGATAAAAGAGAGCGCCGTCGCTGAACTAGCCGAGGCGCGCGAAGTGTTAGGTGAATTGTTGAGTGCTAGGCGGTTTGAATCTCCGAGCCGCCTGTTACAGCTCGCGAATCGATTAACCGGCTACTGCGCGGTAATCGGTAACTTGCCAAGCGCCGAGCGTCGGGAAGCGGACTGGCGGGGGTTCTTTGAGCTGGTGCTCAAGATGGAGCGCGGGATCAGTGACTTGTCCGTACTGGTGCGTCAACTGAAGCGAGTGGCGGAGGCCGGTGGGGAAGTGCCGCGCCCACCTGTAGAGGCACAGAAGGCAGTATCACTTATGACTATACACGGCTCAAAGGGGCTGGAGTGGCCGGTAGTGATTATCCCTGATCTCGCCCGCGAGAGGCCGAACACTAAGGAGAGGGTGCTGTTTGACTCAGAGTTAGGAGTCGCGGTCAGGCTTGAGGACGAAAGTGGCGAGGCACAGACCCCTGCCCTCCTAACGCTGTTAGAGCACAGTCGCAACGCGCGCGAGACGGAAGAGGCCCGAAGGGTACTGTATGTGGCGCTCACGAGGGCACAGGATCACCTCATTCTGTCTTCGACCGAAGGGGAAGGGGGCGGTTTGGATTTACTCGTGCCGGGTTTCGACGCGGCCGGCATCTACCCGGAAACGGTCTGGTTCGACCCGGAAAAGGATCTTCCGGTATGCCCGCCGGAGCCTGCGGCGTTGGCGGCCCCTTCCCAGTCTCAAACCGGTGCCCTCGGCTCCGGGATTTTCCGGCTGTCCGTCACCGCCCTAGCCGACTACGCTCAGTGTCCGCTTCGCTTCAAGTTCAGGCACGTCGATGGCCACCCCGGTCTTGACGAGGACTCGTCGATATCTCAACGGGTCGGGGCCTTAATGCATAAAGCCATCGGGAGAAACGTGAGGGAAGCGGGGGCACTCGCGCGCTATGACCCCACCTTGTCTTTAGACCAAGTTAAGGAAGCTCTCGACCTCGCTAGGCGTTTCCTTGAAGACGAATTGTTTTCCGCCCACATAGAGCAAGCGGAGTCATGGAATCGGGCTTTCACGCTCAAGAGGAGGGGAATAACCATCGAGGGCGTGATAGATCTCGTCGGAAGGGACTTCGTTGTCGATTACAAGGCGGATCATGAGATGTGGCCGCAGCACCACCGGTTCAAAGTTTGGGCATTCGCCGAAGCGGCGCAAAAGCCTGCAGCCCACATCGCCTACTTACGTCACACACGGCTTCATAAATTTGACGCCGAAGAACTCGCCTTGGTTGGCGATGAAACCGAAGCACTCATCGACGGTATCGTCAAGGGTGATTATCAGGCAGCCCCCTCTTATGAAAACTGCCTGCATTGCTCTTTCGCAAGTGTGTGCGATCAAAAGCATTCTGTAACGTCCTGTGAGAAACCTGCTTAACCCCGGCGACCAAGTGTGGTGAAGGTACCTGGCTACGTATTTGTAGTCGTGGGCGCGCGACGGGCGCGCACTGCCCGCCGCCGACTTTCGGGTGATAACGCCAGAGGGGGGAACAACTTTATTGTTTAGGGAAAGACTTTATTTGTCGTAAACAGTTGGACAGTGCCATGTCTAGTGAAGAACTTAATTTCATCAGTGAAGAACTTAATTTCTCCAGAATACAACTTAATTTTCCATGGACAACTGGCGAAGTTAGAAGATGGAAAATTTAATGGTTAGGTATTTTTTGGGGTTCTGGCGGAAGTCGTAGAGGAGTTTGACGGATTCCGAGGAGAGTTGATTGACGTTGTTGTAGAGGGCTTCGTCGGTGAGGAGTTTGCCGGCCGTGCCGCGCCCCTGGCGGATGTCGGCGGTGATCTTGTTGATCTCTTCAATGGAGGTGTTGAAGCGGGTGATGGTGGTGCGGGCGTCGTTGTAGAGAGCTTCGTCGGTGAGGAGCTTGCCGGCCGTGCCGCGCCCCTGGCGGATGTCTTCGGAGATGGCCTGAAGTTGCGCGCTGACGGCGTTGACGTTGTTATAGAGGGTGGGGTCGTTGATGAGTTTGCCGGCCGTGCCGTCGCCGCTGCGCAGTTGGCGCATGATGCCCTGCGTCTCGCGAATGGTGACGTTGAGATTATCGTAGAAGGCTTCGTCGTTGACGAAGCGGCCGAGCGTGCCCTGACCTTCGTTGATCTTGCGCGTGATGTCCGTGACCTGTTGCGAGAGTTGATTGAGTTGGCCGACGAGTTCGTTGCCGGACTCGGTGAGCTGCCCGATGCCGCCCTCGGTCGTGGTGGAGAGGCTCTGGCCTTCCTGGACGGGGTTGCCGAGCGAGGTGCCGGGCGTGATGTTGATCATGCGGTCGCTGCCTAAGAGGCTGGGCGTCGCGAGTTGGGCTTTGGAGTCTGTGCGGACGAGATCGGTAACGGCCTTGCCGTCAACTTTGCTGTCGAGCGCGAGGATGGCTTCGACCTTCGGCGCGTTCGGGTTGTCGCTCGGCGGCAACAGGCGCACGTCGTCAACCTTGCCGATGCGCACGCCCGCGAGCCGCACCTCGCCGCCGGGGCGCAAGCCCTCCGCCGTCAAAAACTGCGCTTTCAGACGAACCTTGCGCGCGAACGAGATGTCTCCCGACGCCTGGAGAATCAAGAAGATCAAGACCGCGATGGCGATGATGACGAAGAGGCCGACGCGCAACTCGCGAAAACCGATGCTCTTTTTCGTTGGAGGCATAATCTGTGAGGGATGAGGGATGAGGGATGAGGGATGAAATAGAAAAGCCTTCAAGCCGGTTACCCGGCTCGCGGTTTTCTTCATCCCTCATCCCTCATCCCTCATCCTTGTCCTTTCAATGTCCGCGCAAGAATTTCTTGATGTACGGGTCTTCGTTTCTCTTGAGCATCTCGTCGGTGCCGCTGAAGATGATGTTGCCTTCCTTCATCATCATCACTTTGGTGTTGATGAGGCAGAGGCGTTCGCCCTCTTGCTCGAAGATAACTTCGCCCGCGTCGTCGACGGCCGCAAACTCGCGCGAGAGATATTCGACGTTGTTCATCTCGTGCGTGACGAAGATCGAGGAAACGTCTTCGAGGTCGCGCAGTTTGATGGCGAGTTCGCAGATGGTGCGGGCAGTGGGCGGGTCAAGTCCGGCGGTCGGCTCGTCGAACATGACGATGGTCGGGCCGCCGACGAGCGCGCGCGCGATACCGACGCGGCGACGCATGCCGCCCGATAATTTGGCGGGCATCTTGTCGATGGCGTCTTCCAGATTGACGAACCGGAGCATGCGGCGCACTTCCTGTTCCACCTCTTCCTCCGGGATGCCCTGTTCGTGCAGGCGGTAGGCGACGTTTTCGTAAACGGAGAGCGAATCGAAGAGTGCGCCTTCCTGAAAAACCATGCCGAAGTTTTTGCGCACGCGCATCATCTCGGCCTCGGTATAGTCGGTGATGTCTTCGCCGTTGACGAGAATCCGGCCGGAGTCGGGTTTGAGCAGGCCGAGCACGAGCTTGATGGTGGTGGATTTACCGCACCCCGAACCGCCGAGAATGATCTTGGTTTCGCCCTTCGCCACCGTGAAAGTAAGGCCGTCGAGCACCATGCGGTCGTCGAAGGCCAGATGCACGTCGCGAAACTCGATGGCGGGCGTGATGCGCTCGCTGTCGTCTTCGGCCGCGAAGGTGGATTCGGCCGCCGCCGTGCTGACGCGGTTGTCGGCCGCGGGCGCGTCGGGGGCGTGCGAAATTTCGATGTCGGTGGAGGCCATACGTGTCAGAGCGTAAAACTCAAGTGCCCGGCATGTCTAGAATAACCTGTAATGCCTTGGCAAGGAAGAAGTCGGCGATGATGACGACGATGGACGAGGTGACGACGGCCGAAGTGGTCGAGCGACCGACGCCGACCGTGCCGCCCTCCGTGCTCAAGCCCTTGTAACAGGAGATGCTGCCGAGAATGAGCGCGAACACGAGCGGCTTGATGACGCCGCCGATCATA
>DASQNL010000483.1:0-3064 GCA_035644995.1 Pyrinomonadaceae bacterium
TGCGCTACTACAGGATGCTCAAAATCGAGAAGGCGAGAGACCTTTTGCAGACGACATTTCTGAGCGTCAAGCAGATCAGAGCGCATCTCAGCATCGACGAAAGAAGCCACTTCGAACGAGACTTTAAGAAGATTTACGGTCTGACTCCCGCGAAGTACAGGGCGGCTGCGCAATTCTCATCCTCCTCTACACCCGACCCACTATAGTTCAAGGGTTCAGTAGAAATGGCTACACAATAGTAGAATGTGCCACACCTTTGTTGTTGCTTGCGCCAGTTGACCGTCGGCTGGTTCGGCGGCGAGCCGCTTTACGGTTTTGAGGCGATGGAAGACCTCGCTCCATTTTTTATCGAGATCGCCGGTCGAATCATGCCAACCATCGCAGAACTATTCCAGACACCTCTCGCCGACCTCGCCGAAGACCAGAAACTCCACTACTTCCGTATGCGGATGAAGGACTTCAGCAAGGACGTATCCACTAAGGATGAGAAGATCGTCCAGTTTCAGGATTGGCTGGATGGTTTGAGCGACGGCGAGATAGCACAGTCATACCAGAGACATTACAATCCCACGTACCTCAATCTGCTTTCTGTTTTCGGCGAACAACTCTCCGCCGCAGAGATTCACACGCTGGCGATCAAATGCATCAAGTCGAAGGTGTGGAGCGAGTCGGAACATCATTATCACCTGTCCAAACTGCTCGCCGCCGTCAGGTCGGAGGAGTCGGGCGTCGGCTCGGAGGTCGGGCAGGATTTGATCAAGCTGAAGGGGTGGGATACGAATCTGATTCAATCCCTGCTGGAGCGTGGGAGGGGATTGATCGTCTGCACCTTCCGTTTCGGCCTCATCAGATTCATCCCGACCGAACTCGCGCTGCTCGGCTTCAGGGCTGCTGAGGCCGTCAACCAGCACACCTTTGAAATCATGGAGTCGGCGTTCGACTCTCTGGGCGACGTGCGCTCTACCGTTGAACCCTTCGAGCCCATCAACCGGAGCGAAGCGTTAGCCGCCGGAAATATCCGCCTCCTTCAGACGATCAACGCCGAAGACAAGACGTGCACGGTCAAACTTGTCGATGTCCTGAAGAAGAGAGAGATGATCGGGCTGTGCATCGAGGGGAACACGGGCGCGGATGGTCCCTGGGGCGATACGTCGAAGAGCGTCGTCAAGTTCTTCAACCACTCCATCGCGGCGAAGAACGGGGCGGCGCGACTTGCCGCCGCTCTGGGCACACCGATTCTTCCCGTGGTGGCCGTCAGAGACGGGGAAGCGACGGCGGGTCGTCTGTTCTTCAGCGAGCCGATCATCCCGCCCCGCAGGTTGAAGCTCTCCGAGAGTGAACAGTTCGTGCAGGAGACGATGCAGACGCTCTACACGCTGCTGGAGTCTTACGCACTTAGATACCCGGAACAGTGGGAGGGATGGTCTGCTCTGCACAGGTGGCGGCTGCGAGATGAGGGAGGGGCGAACGAAGCAGGCCGCTCGTCTCTGAACGGTAACGCGGACGGGGTCGCCGAACTTCTGCGTGTGGGAAAGAGTTTCAGGATTAATAAGCGGAGAGTCGCGCTGCTGCCGACAAAAGAAGGCGTGATGTGGGTCGACCTGAAAACGCTCAAAGGTTATCAAAACCCGAAGTGGGCCGGGCGGGAGAATATCTTACAGGCTCTCTCCGAATGCGATGGACTCGACCTGTCGTGGATAGATGAGCACGCCGAAGACCCCGCCCTGAAGGCGAAGGTGTTCGAGCTCCTGGCCTATCTGGAAAAGACCGAACTGGTCGTCGCGTGCTGACCGGAAAGTGCCGGCGCGGAAGCGGCACACGGGCGTGCGAAAAAGATAGTCGCTCGCTGGAGTTTGCATGGAAACTCAGCCGACACCAGAGAGCTATCATTGATATCGCCGGGATATATTTTCAGTCGGTCTTCCTGCTAGCCCTGCTCGTCCTCTACTGGTTCACAGGCTCTTCGACGCTGCTCTACGCTTTCCTCTTTATCGACCTCGTGCTCGCCAAGACGCTCAACCCGTTTCTGCGCATGGACGGCTACTGGCTGGTGGCCGACCTCTTCGGCATCTTCAACTTGAGAGAGCAGTCTGTCTATCTCCTCAAGTTTTATTTCTCTAAACTGTTCCGCTCCAAGCGCGGGAGCGCAGCCGTAGCCCCGCCGCTCAACCTGAGCAGTAAGGCGAGACTGGCTTTGACCGTCTACACGATCTTATGCACGGTGTTCTTCGCCTACCTCTTGATATTCATGGTCCGACAGTCCGTCTACTATCTTGTTCCGACCTACCCGAAGCGCGTGCTCGCGCTGTGGCAGGTGGCGCAGCAGAGTCCTCTGGAACTGATGAAACTGTTCGGGATGGCTTTTGAAATTTTATGGAGGAGCGTCGTCCTCTTCGGCCTCTCGCTGTTTGCTTACAGGCTGCTGCGGGGGCTTTACAGGTACGGCAAAGTTATGGCGCATTCCGGCCTGACGAGGCTCCTGGGCAAACCCGGTTTGCAGGGGGGCGCGGCGGAGCGTCTTTGAGTAAGGCGGATTTATGGAAGTAGCTGCCATGTCGCACGCCTCTTCGAGAATTTTATCTGTGCCCGAGGACTTCGCCCCGTCCGCCGTGACGCTCTCCGACATCCTGCGCCTGCGCGCGGAGCGGACGCCGGACACGCGTGCGTTCCTGTTCCTCGAAGGTGGTGCACGTGAAGGCGCGTCTTTAACCTTCGGGGAGCTGGACATGCGCGCGTGTGCAATTGCCAGCCGTCTCACGTCGCACGGCCTGCGCGGCCAGCAGGTGCTCTTGCTTCACCCGCCGGGTCTGGAATTCGTCGCTAGTTTCTATGGCTGCCTGTATGCCGGCTGTGTCGCGGTTCCGAGCTATGCGTCACTATTTAACAGCCGCCATCTCTCGCGGCTTCAATTCATCGTCAGAGACGCCGAAGTGAAGTTGATTCTGGGGGCTGCGGATTCCGTCAACGCTTTCAGGCAGGCGCTCTCGTCCGACGAGCTTTCGCGACTGCCCGCGCTGCTCGGGGCTGACGAAGTGCGAAACGAAGAGGCCAACGGCTGGACCAG
>DASQNL010000484.1:0-3303 GCA_035644995.1 Pyrinomonadaceae bacterium
AAACCGCCGATGCCGGAGTTCTCGGAGGTCGTGCGCAGGAAGTTGTAGCGCGCGACGAGCGTGTTGTTCTTGTTCAACTGGTAGTCGAAGCGGGCGGAGAAGTTCGTCCGGCGTTGCGGCGTGACGAGCACCTGGCTGAACGGGCTGAAGTTGTTCGACGCGTCGAGGATGGTGGCGTTGATCACGGCGTTCTCGTCTATGTCGCGCCGCTCGAAGTCGAGGAAGAAGGAGGATTTCTTGAGGGTCACGGGGCCGCTCAGGCTCGCGCCGTAGAGCCGCGACTGAAAGGGCGCGCGGCGCGGCGCGAAGGGGTTGCGGGCGTTCAGGCTCTCGTCGTTGAAATTGAAGAAGGTCTGCCCGTGCAGTTGATCGGCTCCGGGCTTGGTGAAGATTTCGACGCGCCCGAAGCCGAGAAATTCCGATTCGGCGGCGAACGGATTGGCATTGATCCGAACCTCGCGGATCGAAGTCTTCGAGGGCACGCGCCCCTGACTGAAGCCATCGACGAAAAACTGCGTCCCATTCGGGCCTTCGCCCGTGCCCGCCAGCGCGCGCAGGTCTTCGGCGAATTGGTCGGGGTCGTCCGAGAGCGCGTTCAACTCCGTCTCGCGGAGCACGATGGCCGACGCGTTGTTCTCCGGGTCGGTGCTCACATCGCGCTCCCCTGCCCCGACCGTGACCTGCTCGTCGCTCAACCTGATCGTCAACCTGACATCGCGCGTCTCGCGGCGACCGGCGACGACGTTTACCTCGGCCTCCTCGTGGAGGGCGAAGTCTTTGGTCTCGATGCGAAGCGTATAGCTGCCGGGCGTGAGATCGTTGAAGACGTAGACGCCCTCGCCGTTCGTCGTGGCGACTTTCGGCGCGCCGCCGCTCGCCGTGAGCGTCACGTTCGCGCCGACGATGACGCCGCCGAGTTCGTCCGTGATCTGGCCGCGTAGGGAGCCTCCCGGCTGCTGCGCCCGCGCCGGGGCGGCGATAGTCAGCAGCAGCGTGATGAGCAGAGCGGCAACAACACTTTGAGCTTGCCTGAGAGCGATGTTTCTGAGATCGATGTTCATGTGATTTCTCGCCTGTGGTGAATGGGTTTTGAAAATTGGTTGTAATCAGGCCGCGCGGGGCTGGCGTTGCATCACGCGCAGAGGCTCAGGGCAGTCCGGGCAAAGCCAGGTCGAGCGTAAAGCCGGGTCTCGTCGCCTGACTTGCTTGACGCTTCAGATAATCTTCGACGCCGGCGGCCAGCATGATGGCCGTCGCGCGCGAAGGGCTGGCGCCTTTCGCGCTCAAGACGAGCACGCCGTCTCCCGCTTTCAGGTCGGCGAGCTTGAGCATGGGCAACGCCTCGATCTGCCGCTGCACGTCGGCGGGCGCGCCGCCTTTGCCGCCCTCAAGCGCTTTGAGCAGTTCCGGCGGCAGGCGTCGCATCACGGAATCGGCTCTGACGGCGACCGTCACCGGCTGCTTCGTCTGGATGTCGTTGAGGATGAGTTCGCCCTTGTCGGCGTTGACCTTCGTGACGCTGCCGCCGACGATGTAGAACGCGCCGGAGACCACCTTTTCCGCCGTGAGGCGCGAGGCGTCCGCGCTTCGCTCGCCGAGGACGCGGAGATGATCGCCCACCTTCAACTCCTCGAACTTGCTTTCCTTCGTGTCGGTGAACCTCACGGCTTCAGGCGTGAAGCGGCGGAAGCTCACGTCTTTGCCACCGGCGGCGACGACGATTGGAGCAGCCCCCGTTAAGGCGGGTCGCAGGGTGATCTCCTTCGCCTGCGGATTGAGCGCGGTCACCCTTCCGGCGACGCCGCGCCGCTCCCATTCGGCCTGCTCGCGCGCGCGCACCTGAGCGATGTCTGCGCCCGCGATAACGAGCAGCAGGTTAGCCGCCATCGCATCGTCGGCAACGACGCCGCGCGCCACCACGCGGTCGCCGACCGACACATCCGCGAGAGTGATGACGACCGCATTCTTCAACGAAGTTTCGCCCGGCGGCATGCGATTGAACGCCGTCTTATCGCTCAGGCTGACCGTGTATTTCTTGCCGTCGGCGGTTTTGACAACCAGCCGCCGCGCGCTCTTGTCTACCGAGACGACTTCGCCCCGCACGCGCTCCGACCCGGCTGCGGGCTGAGCCGTAGGCTGCGCGACGGCGGGCGAAGGTTGCGGAGACTGCGCGGCGGCGTCAAACAAAGCGACGCCGCCGCACAGTGCAAGTGAGACGAGCGTGAGTATTCTGCTTCGTGCCATTAGTTACACCTCTCAAGATTCTTTAGCGCGGCCGCCCGCACGCGTGTGCGCGGGCATTGCGGAGCGTCGTTGAAGGGGCTATCAGCCCACTTTGGAGACCAGACCTTTTTTTGAGGCCACAGCGTGTCGGGTTGAGTGAGGGCGGTGCGCTTGCCCTCAGCTATCGCTTCTTAAACGGTTCCGATAGAACACGCGCTCGCTCGCCGCCCGTACTGCCTGAATTGTGACCGTCTCGACGACGCGCGCAGAGAGTAGTGTGAAGCGGGGGGGTTCAATCGCTTCTCATAAGTTCTCTTCTCCGTCTGACCGTCGTCATTACTTCGCGGGTTTTGCAGCCCTTAACTAATAACGATCAGATTCACGAATTATTAACACCGGGATCGAGCGTCGCGCTTTCCCTACGGGGTGGGATGGCGAGTCGGAATCCGATTCTTACGCTACCAGCGGCGGGCAGACTGGCGACGCCATCTCGTGCGACATCCACGGCCACGGCAAGACACCGCGCTCCTTTGCGGTCAGTACCGGCGGCGTCCGGGCGAGTGGCGTTACGGGATTCTATGTGGGGTGCAGGCGTTAGCGGCGGCCGAACGTGTCCGCCGCCTGCTGCTGCGGCGGCGGCGTCGTTCGATCTTCTCCATGCTGGTCGAAGGGTACGGGCAGTTGGTCGTCTCCAAGCTGCGCCCGCCGGTACGGCGGCCGACGGCTCAGCCTCGCCAGCGGGATGAGATGAAGAAAATGGAGCGTGGTTTGTCGAAACATGGCTGACGCGCCCGGACGCAATTTCTCCGGCTCGCCACGTCTCGCTCAGGCAGGAGTGAAGGTCGGGGCGGGCGTAAGGACGCCGCCCCGTCTCATGCGCGCAGCTTAAACGCCTCCGCTTTACTTCTTGTCGAAGTAGGCGTCGGTCGGGAACTGCTTCAGTTGATTCACAAAGACGCTCGCGGCCGAAGGCATAGATGAAGCGCGCGTAGTTGTCGTTGTTGCGCGTCCGCATCTCGCGGCGGAGCGTCGCGTTCCCCCAACATCCTTGAGACTCGGCGAGGCGGACAGCGTTGTCCC
>DASQNL010000485.1:0-16276 GCA_035644995.1 Pyrinomonadaceae bacterium
TCTGTTCAGGAGGTCGGTAAAGCGCCGCCTAAAAGGGCTTATGGATGACCTCTGTTGGCTTAACTTTAGGCTATAACGGCACGGCATAAAGTTTTTTCAGAGGAAGCAGCACTTCTTCATATCGACCTCCTGAACAGTAACTATTTACTCTGCCAACAGATTGAGACATGATTCCCCCTGATTTTGCTTGCTAAATATCGTCTAGGAGGCCTCAGCCTCTTGTCTAATGAAGCTCTGACCCCTGAAATCTTTCCCGGTGGGGAATTGACGGCGAGGAGGTTTGACCCGAGGAGCGCCGCCCCCTTCGTCAACAAGTCGGTCTCCGGGGCGACCCGGCGGGCCTACGGCCGGGCGCTGAGGGAGTTCTTCCAGTTCGCCGGTATGAAGCACCCCTCGGAGGTCGTGCCCGACGACGTGCTCCTCTGAAGGTACCGCCTCGGCTCCCAGAAGAAGAGAGCTTCAACCTTCGCCTTCCAACTCTCGGTCGTCCGCTCCTTCTTCGAGTACCTCAAGGCGGCGGGCGCCGTGCTGCTCACCCCGGCCTCGACCAAGCTGGTTTCGCCGCCCGAGCTGCCGTCGGAGTTCGCCGGGTAGTGTTGCTAAAAATATTTTGGCCACAATTAGTTGTGTCTTAGCTTATCTGTCTGCCTCAATATATTAAGTTCACAGAAATTTTTTGCAACACTAACCCCCCGGTGTGGGTGACTAAACCGCCGCCGCCCTCGATGTCGTTTCGGAGCATGAGCCTCGACGAAATATACACCGTCAGTGGGAGAGCGAGCGGCGGTAAGCCGTCGGGTTCGGGTGCGCGCCCGAGAGGGGCAGAGGCGAATCCCTCCCCCCGTCCCTTCACAACTGAACCGCCCGCCCCGCCCGAGCGGCCGGACAGATAACGAGCGTCCTCACCCCCGAGTGCCGGTGCGCGGGCCCCTCACCGGCCCGTGCACCGGCGCGGTCGGTTCGTAAGCTTGATACCGTGGTGACATCGCGGCGTTACGTTTCCCGGCGTGAGAGCCACATAGAGGTGTGGGCGCAATGTAAGAACCCGCGCGACTTCAAACTTGGAGGAGGAAACCATGATAGAGATTATCTGATCGCCACGCTCCGCACCGCCTCCACCTCGTACCAACGGCTAAGGAGGCCGCTCTCGTTAGCCTTCACGACTCACACCTCAAGGAGATAACCATGAAGACCAGATTTATCGCCGCCCTCGCGGTGCTTGCGCTGTTCGCCATCGGAACCCTCAACGGGTCGCTGACTGAACCGGCCAGCGCGCAGGATAAGCAACGACCCAGAACTGACTCGGAAGTCAAGGAGGAGGCGCCCGCCCCCGACCAGGCGGGCAAGATCAAGATCGGCGGGGGGATGAGCGCGACCTGCTTCTGTAGGGTCACGGCTAACGGTGCCTGGGTCGCGGAGCCGTCCAAGGGCGGATACGTCCAACCCTTCCAGAAGGAGGCGTGCAAGAACTATTGCAGGGGGCTGTGGGATTCCGGCCCGGCGCAGCGCAAGGCGTGGGCCCAGTTGCTTACCAACGCGTGCGGGAGGGTTGACCTGTCGATGGACGCCAAGTTAGGCACGCTCGGCTACGAGCAAGTTCGCAGCGGGAGCGAGTACGGCATCAACGGCACCCAAATGGTCACGACCTGCACCTGCCCGGAGGGGCAGACCGTTTCCAACGCCTTCGGTAACACGAAATATTGCATCACCTCGACGCCCATGCAACTCCCGGTGCCGGATCAGGTTCTGCAAGGAGGGTTCCTCATCCAGTCTCAGATCGTCTACAAGATTCACGGGAACGTTTCGTGCGTGACCAAGTGCCAGTAGTGGAGTGGGACTCGTTCCATAGATAAGAACCCGCTGGGGGCGTGGCGGCAGGTTCGAGCCCACGTTGCGAAGCCCGGGCCGTCGGGCGGCCCGGGCTTCGCTTTTAATAAATCTGTTTTTCCTAAGGCAGTTGGGTTATGCTACCGCCGATTTTCCGGACTGCTCGAATCAGGGCCCTCTACCAAATGCCGGAAGCGAAAGTGAAGAAGGAGGTGACGCGGGAAGGTTTCGCCAACTTTCTCGAGTGGCTCGGCCCCACGGCCGACGGCGCGGGCGAAGAGTACGAGCACGTGCGCAGCCTGCTCATCACCTACTTCGCGCACCGCGGCTGCTCCTTCCCCGAAGACCTCGCCGACGAGACCATCAACCGCGTCATCCTCAAACTGGCTGAAGAGAAGATAGAGAACCGTCGCGCCTACTGCTACGGCGTGGCACGGAACGTCTACCGCGAGTCTCTGCGCAGAGAGCGGCGGCACCTCGACATCGACGACGTTCAAGTCGTGGCCGAAGCGCCTGCCGAAGATAGCTTCTCACACGACTGCCTCGACAAGTGCCTCGCCGAACTCCCGCCGGAGAGCAGCCGGATGCTCCTCGAATATTTCTCGGTGAAGAAGGCGGAGAAGGTCACGCTGCACCAGAGCATCGCGCAGAGGTTGAACCTGACGCAGACCGCCCTGCGGATGAGCGTGATGCGCTGGAAGCGGAAGCTGACGTGCTGCGTCCGGGAGTGCATGGGCGAGGGAGCTGTTACGTAACGCGCGTCGGCGACACACGTAGACGGCGGCGAACATCATGGGCGAATCCCTGAAAAGTGAGAGGACAGTCCGCGAGTACCTTCTGGGCCGCGTTTCTGACGAAGCGACGCTCGAAGGTATCGAAGAACTCATGTTCACGGACGACGAGTTCTCCACACGGGTCGCCCTCATGGAAGACGGTCTCGTCAACGATTACGCCCTCGGCCAACTCGACGAGTCGGACGCGGCCAGCTTCCGCAAGACGCTTGCGAACAACTCCGAGCGACGCCTCAATCTGCAAGTGGCACAGGCGCTCAAGGCGAAGGCGGAGGAGGCGAGCGCGGAAGCTGCGGCCGGCGCGCGGGCGGAGGCGGCGGAGGTCAAGCCCTCGTTCTTTGAATCGCTCCGCGAGTTCTTCGGTCGGCGGATGTACGCGGGCGCGTTCGCGCTCCTGCTAGTCGTCGCGACGGCCTCGGCGGTCTACTTCGTCGTCAGACGCGGTGACACGGACGGGCTTGCCGAGTTGCGAGCCATCTACGCGCGGGAGCGGCCGACCGAGTCGCGCATGTCCGAGTTCGGCTACGCGCCTTTGACGCAGTTGCGCGGGGCTGCGCAGACGCGCGAGGCGAACCGGCTGCGCATCATCGAGAACGAACTGCGCAGGGCGAAGGAGACGAGCCCGAACGCGCAGGGCAGCTACGCGCTCGGCTACTTCCTCCTCACGCAGGGAAATTTCACGGACGCCATCAGCGAGTTCGAGACCGCGTTGAGGCTTGGGGACGAGAGCGCGCGGGTTCATAACGACCTGGGCGCCGCCTATTTCGAACTGGCGAAAGCCTCGCCGAAGGAGAAGAGGTTCGAACTGCTGTCCCGGAGTCTGGAAGAGTTCACGGCCGCGGCCGACTCGGACGGCGACTCGCTTGAAGCGCTCTTCAACAAGTCGCTGGCCTTGCAGGAACTGGGGCTGCCGCGTGAGGCGAAGGAGTCTTGGACGCGCTACCTGCAAAAAGATTCGTCCTCTCCGTGGGCCGAAGAGGCGCGCAGGAACCTCTCGCGAATCCCCGACGAGCAGACGCGTTTTACCCCGGACGAGCAGGTGTTGCGGGACTTCCTCAACGCCTACCGCGGCGGCGACGAGGCGCGCGCGCAACACATACACGACGAGACGAAGGGTCTGCTGCGCGGCGCCACCGTGCCGCTCCAACTCTCGCGGCGCTACCTCGCGGCGAAGCGGCGCGGCGAAGCGGCCGAGGCCGCGGAGAGCATCGAGGCCATGGCCTTCATCGGCCGTTACGAGCAGACACGGTACGACGAGTTTTTTTTTCTGAGTTAGCCGACTTCTACGCGAGCGCCGAGGCCGACAAGATCGAAAGCCTGTCGCGTGCCGGGGAGATTCTCGACGCCGGGCATCGCTCACTACAGGGCGAGGGGTACCGGCAGGCGCTCTCGAACTTTGAGAAGAGCAGAGACCTTTTCGCGCGGCTCGGCGACGCGGCCGAGGCGGGCTTGGCGGAGACGTGGGCGGCGCAGATTTTACCCGACATGGCCCGGGTCGCCGAGAGTCGGCGGCGGTTGGCGGCCGTCATCGCGGACGCGGGCGGGAGGAGATTCAGAGTCCTACTCTCGCGTGCCTACTACTGGCTCGGCTCCAGCGACTACCGGCAGAGCGAGCTTTCGCAATCGAACAGACGGTTCAAGACCGCGCTGCGCATCGCGGAGGCGGGAAACAATCTTTACGAAGCTCACCAGTCCCGGGAAGCCCTCGCGTTGAACTACTCCAGGCTCGGCGAGCTTGATCCCGCGCTGGCCTACGCAAGTCGGATGCTCCCCGGCGCCGACCTCTATTACCGAAGCTTCAACCAGTCATGGCGCGACAAGGGCACGCTCGCCGACCTCGCGCTCCGTCTGAAGCACTTCAACACCTCCCTGAGCTTCTCAAAAGAGGCACTGGCAAGCGCGCAGGAGTTCGTGCCCGAAAGCGGCCGCGTCATGTCGTCCCTGCGCGCCGTGGTGACCACTGCGACCGCGAAGGAAGACTACGACTCGGCGCTGGAGTACGCCGCCGAGTCTATGCGCATCGCGCGCGGGCGCGGCGACGGGTCGGAGAACACGCAGTTGACCGCCGAAACGTACCTGTTACTCGCCAACATCAAGAGCGGGATGAAAGACTGCGACGCGGCCTTGAAGGACTACGACCGCGCGCTTGAGTTATACGCGCGCCTGCCGGAGTTGACCGTCAACTCGTATCAGATTCACAAGGGCAAAATGTTCTGCTTCAGGCAACTCGGCCGCGGGGAGGATTTTGCGAGCGAGTTGAAGACGGTGCTCGGGCTGTCGGAAAAGTACCGCGCCACGATTCGCGAAGACGATTCGCGGAGGGCCTTCTTCGCGAACGAACAGGTCGTCTATGACGCGGCGGCGGCGGACGCTCTCGAGCGGCTCGACGCCCGCGGCGCGTTCGAGCTGGTCGAAACGTCGAGGGCCAGGTCATTGCTGGATTTCGTTGAATCGAACAAGCCGATTGCGGGCGTCGAGCGCGACTTCGCCTCGGTGTCCCGCCCGCTGTCGCTGACGGAGATACAGGCGCGACTTCCAGAGCGTGTGCAGCTCGTGCAATACGCCGTCCTCCCGGACAGGCTGGCGATCTGGGTCGTGTCGGGGACTCGCTTCGAGTTGTTCGAGAGGCCGATCACGGCCGCACGATTGGAGGAGATGGTTGACGCGTATCAGGCTCTGGTCGTCGGGCGCGCGCCTGCGCCGGAGGTCGCGCGGGCGGGACGGGAGCTTCAAGAGCTTTTGATGCCGCCGGGGCTTGATGCCACACGGCCGACCTGCCTTATACCTGACAAGTCTTTACACCGACTCTCGTTCGCCTCGCTGGTCTCGCCGTCGGGTAGTTACCTGCTTGAAGACTACGCCCTGTTCTACGCGCCGAGCGCTTCGCTGCTGGTGCTGGCGTCGGAGAACGCGCGGCGGAAAGAGCGCGCGGGCGACGAGAGTCTGCTGAGTGTCGGCAATCCCGACTTCGACCGCGAGGAGAACCCGGGGCTGCCCGACCTGCGCGCCGCGGAAGACGAGGCGCAGAGGGTCGCGGAACGTTATCAAAAAACGCGGGCGCTGCTCGGCGGTGAGGCCACGAAGGAGAGGTTCCTGCGTGACTTCGAGGGAGTCGAAGTCATCCACTTCGCCGGGCACTTCGTCGCCAACCGGCAGTCGCCGGGCAACTCGAAGCTACTCTTCGCGGGCGGCGAGCTGCGTTCCTCCGAGCTGGGCACGCACAAACTGCCGCTGGTGAAACTCGTCGTCCTGTCGGCGTGTCAAACGGGAGTTGTGCGTTACGACAAGGGCGAAGGCGCGGTCGGCGTCGCGCGCACTTTTCTGGCGCTCGGGGCGCCGCAGGTCGTCGCCAGTCAATGGCAAGTTGACTCGGAGTCGACCGAAGATTTGATGGACGCCTTCCATCGCAACCGCAAGGAGCAGTCGTTGACCTCGGTCGAAAGTCTGCGACGGGCACAGCTTGAGGTCTTGAAGAATGAGCGAACGAGCGCGCCCTTCTACTGGGCCGCGTTCTCTCTCTTCGGCGGCTACGCCAACTACTGAGATGATACGAACCTGTCCCAGATGCGGCGACTTCTACGCGGGCGACGCGCTCGCCTTTTGCACCGCCGACGGCACGCCGCTGGTTGACGTTGCCACGCCGGGCGAGAGCTTGAGCGAGGGCGCGCGGGTCGTCGAGGAGAAGACGAAAGCGCTGCGGAAGCGCGAGCGCAGACTGAGGTGGCGACGCTGGATGTGGAGCGCAGTCACGACGCTGTTGGTCACCCTGGTCGTCTGCGTGCTGGCCGTCAACGTATACATCTACCTCGATCCGAAACAGAAGGAGGTCGCCCTCGTTCCATCTTCGACCCCGACCCCGACTCCGACTGTGACGCCTTCACCTACACCGTCACCGACACCAACACCGTCACCGACACCAACACCGTCACCGACACCGACGCCCGTCTACATAATCAGCGGGCGCGTAACCGTTGGAGATACCTTTCTCTCCGGCATCAACGTCATGCTCGACGGGGCGAAGTCATCCTCGACGAAGACCGACTCGCGCGGCAGGTACTCCTTCGGCGGCCTGCCGGAGGGCGGCAGTTACACCGTCACCCCCGACGGAGCACGGACGACTTTCACGCCGCGCAGCCACTCCGTCAAAAATCTGGCGCGGGACGTGTCGGCCGACTTCGCGGGCACCGCGCCGCCCGAATGCGTCTTCGCCGACGAAGTCACAGAGGATCAGAACATCAGGAAGGACTTCGCCGACAGTTGGCTGAAGCTAGTCAGAGGCGAGCGCGAGAAGGTCATCGCCGAACACACGCCGCCCCGCGACTCGAACGACAACAGACTCACACCCCCGTCCGACAACAGACCGGCACTCACATCCGACAACAGGCGCACACCCCCGTCCGAAAATGGGCGCGTACGCCCGTCCCCCGACAGGCGCGTTCCCGTGTTAAGGAGCAACGCGACGCTGGTGGAACCCCTCCGATACGAAATCAGGTTCCCCGGAATGTGCAGGGCTTCCGTCACGGTCACGTACGAGTGGCGAGTCAGGCATAACGTTAATGGAAGGTGGGAAGAGGTGCCCGTCGCGGGGCGGCGAAGGATCGAGTGCAAAAAAGACGAAGTGACCTGGCGCTGCGGGGATAACCTTTCGCGCTGACCGGTGTTACGTTTCGCGCGCGCAGTTCACTCTAACGTGAAAGTAATCCGCAACCCCACGGAGGAGAACGTCATGCACATCAAAGAGAGTTTGGCGACGGTGCTCGTCAGGTTCACCGGCCTCGGCATCTTCTGCTTCAACCCGCAACGCGGGAGAGGTGAGATCGCCGCCATCAGGGACGACAAGCACACGCTGACCGTCGTGTTGCGGCAGCCTGTCTATCAGGATGGAGTCGGCAAAGACCTCGTCGTCTATCAGGAGGTGTCCAGCTACAAAGACCTGCCGAAGCAGGGCGTCGAAATTGAGATCAAGGCGCTGAGCGACCCGGCGATTGAAGGTTACGAAATCTACAAGCGAGGGAATTTCGACCGGCTCTCATCCCTCGACGCGAACGATTTCCGCTGGGTCGTCAACATGGACGACCTCAACGGCGACACTCCGCTCAGACCCTCGGGGCGCGGCCCCGACCCTCTCTCGAAACTGCTCGTCGGCAACGGCCTCTTCTACACCCACCGGGTAGACTCGCGCCTGTCGTTCGAGAAGGTGGAGATTGACGCGAGCGGTGCGGAGAAGCGGCGCGAGGTCTTCGGCAACGTGGCCGAAACCGTCGGCGTCAAGATTGAGGCTGCGGAGGTCGGCTTCACCATCCGCATCGGCGGGGAGGAGCGGAAGCACACGTTTCAGCGTGTCGCAGGTCTGCCCGCCGTCATCGAGATTCAAAACATGGACTACAACCCGAACGCCGTCTACAGCGACATGGCCGACTATTACGGCTACCTGTCGAGCCCCGACGGCAAACAATTCCGCCTCGAACCGATTCGCGAAGACGACGACGAGACACGCGGCGGCTCGGTTAACCAGCAGCAGTTCTGCCACCCGGTCGCCTCAGACCTGCCGTCCATCGAACAACTCTGAGCAGGACATGGCGCTCCTTCTTCTACTCGAAAGACATCCACTGTGGTCCCGCCGGAACCCGGACGGCGGGATCACATACTTTTACTACTACGACGAATACACGTGGGTCGCGGCGGCTCTCGCGCTCGTCTGGCTCGTGTGGTTTTTTGTCACGAGGTACCTGCGCGCGCGGGGCCGGAAGCGTCCGCCGCGACGCTCCGACCACGGGTTGCTCAAACGCGTCGTCGAGGTCAAGCGCAGGTTAAGCGCGCAGTATCTTAGGCCGGGTTTCTCCGCGAACATACACGCCGTGGGTGTCGGCGTGTTGGCCGACGGCACGTACTGCATACAGGTTTTCGTCAACGACCCGGATCAGGAGTTGTGGGCCGGGGCCGGGGCCGAGGGGCTGCCGCCCGTCTACGACGGGGTTCCTCTCGTCTTGATTAGAATGGGTCGGACGGTCTTTCTGTCCGGCGCTGAACCGGGCGCGCACGAGTCGTGGGAACGTTACGCGGAAGGCATTCGCGACCGGCGCGATGTCATCATCGGCGGCATCAGCGGCGCGAACGCGAACCTTACGGGGCAGAGCGGCACGCTCGGCTATTTCTGCACGCGCAGGGGCAAGTGGCGGCCGGGAACGGAGATTCACATGCTCAGCAACCTCCACGTCCTGGCCGACCTGCGGAAGACGGAGGTGGACGACAGCGACCTCATCGTGCAGCCGAGTCCGGGCGAGTCCGAGAGCAACAGGGCCATCGGCATGTTGGTCAAATACTCACCCGTTAAGTTCGACGGCGACATGGACTCGCCCAACCACATCGACGCGGCCATCGCCAAGCTGTGGGTGTCGAGTTCGCACGCGCCGTTGATACCTTTGATCGGCCGGCTCAGGGGTCACGTCGATAAGAAGGACGTGCGACCCCGCGAACCCGTGCGCAAATTCGGGCGCACCACCGGCTACACGGAAGGCCGCATCTTCTCCATCTACCTCGACATCTGGGTGCGCTATGACCGCACGGGTCAGTCGGCATTCTTTCAGGATCAGTTCCTGATTGCGCCTGCCCTACCTCGCTTCAGGATGTTCGTCGGTAAGGGTGACAGCGGCTCAATGGTGGTTGACGAGGGACAGTATGCCCTCGGGTTAATCTTCGCGGGCGTGCCCAAGGTGCCTGCGTCGGCGAAGGCTTCGCCGAACGCCGCGGGGGGCGCGGGCGACGGTTCGGCCGACGACGAGCTGCGAGTCGAAAACTACGGCGTGGCTAATCCCATCAGCGAAGTTTTAGACCGGCTCAAAATCCAGTTGATAACCTGACCGTTCCTTCAAGGGGTTCACGCGCGGCTCTCTCCGCCTTACATTACTGGGTTGCGTTGCAGAGATTGATCTGAGGTCAAAGGACATTCTTATATTTTATGACAAATGTAGTGAAACCTGTCTAACGCCACGTATAACTCACCCATACACCTAATTAATCCAAGTTGCTAGAGCCTGTTATGAACTTTGAGCTAACACGTCGGCTAGACGCTTGAGCATCAAGATCGCAAAGGCCAAGAAATGCAAGCCAGCCACAGTCTCCGGCAACCTTTCATAATCACGAGCCAGACGACGGAAGCGTGCCGCCCATGCAAAACTGCGCTCGACCACCCAGCGACGCGGCAACAGCACGAAGCCCCGCTTAGCCTCCTCCAGTTTCACGACTTCAAGGCAAATGCCGTGCGCTTGGGCGTCTCCGGCGGCCTGTTGCCCGGTGTAGCCCTGATCGACGAAAGCGACCTCCACCGCCTCGCCTGTGGCCGCTTGCACGGCTTCGGCCAGTGCGGCCACTTGCGCCCGGTCTTGCTCATCGTCCGCCGTGACGATGAGCGCCAACAGATGCCCCAGCGTATCGACGGCGATATGCGTCTTGCTGCCCTTGCGCCGCTTCGCCCCATCGTAAGCAGAGCGGGCGCCGGATTCAGGCGAGGATTGCAACGTGCGGCTGTCAAAGATGGCCGCGCTGGGGCGCGCGTTGCGCCCCGTCGCGACTCGCAGCAACTCTCTGAGGTCATGCACAAGCGACTCGAAGACGCCGGCGTTGATCCAGCGTTGCGTCTGCTGGTACACAATCTGCCAGGGCGGAAGGTCGTGCGGCATCATGCGCCAGGGTGCGCCTGCTCGCACAATCCAGCGCAGGCCGTTGAAGACCTGCCGCAAGGAGTGAGAGCGTTGCGGGGCATCTTCAGTCATCAAGATGAGGTAAGGGGCGACGAGCGCCCATTCCTCGTCAGTCACGTCACTGGGATAGTCTTGGCGTCGCATACGCCAAAACTTACCATAGTCAAAAGTTCATAACAGGCTCTAAGCATCTCCGGCGCAATTATCAAGATGTCGGCGTTCAGCCTAATATCTATTACCTGTAAGAGTCGGCCGACGGCCACTTCCCTAAGTCATTGGCCTCATTCTTGGAATTGCACACACTGCGAAAGACTGAGGCTAATCTCCACTACTTGCAACAAAATCGAATCTTACGAGTGAATAGTGAAGCTTTAGGCGATCTTCAATATCGCATCGGCTTTTTCTTCGGACGTTACGCAACGACCACGGATGATTATATGCTGACCGATAGTGAAAGAGCCTTGCTCCGGCCTACAATTCCTGCTGCAACGCCAGCACCTACCCTTACGGACACCGAAAAGCCTCAGACCCCTCAGCCGGAATAAATCTGCCCAAAAAGTCCACAGTCTGCCCAATAAGTGCTTAAGGTTTGGGGGTTTTTAGGCAAAGCCGTATTCTGAGATTATCCCCTAAAGGGACATGCTGCCTGCAGCGAAGTTCAAAGGCGAGGCCTAAGTCGCTGTCTACCGGCTTTCAACCATCGTCTACACTCTCACGGCACGCAGCGGTCGAGGCGCGAGGCGAGGAGATCGATGCTCTTGAGGCGGTGTGTTGCGGTGTCGAGCGAGAGGCGCGCGCCTAATCTCCCGTTGGCGCAGTTGAGTCTGATGAGACTCTCGCCCTTGCCGTCGCCGGAGAGTGCTTCGCCCGCATTGCATTCGCCCCAGAGGGAGGCGGAGGCAAACTGCCGGCGCATCCGTTCGAGGTCGAGGCCGGGGGCGGCCAGCGCCTCGGCGGCCTTCGCATCCCACGAACCGAGGAGCCGCATGACCGACTCCAACACCTTATTCGTCTCTTTCGAAGGCGGCATCGACGACTGCGTGTAGAGGGCTTGGACGCGGGGCGGGCTCGTCGGCGCGAGCGTAATCGAAACATTCACCCAGCCGCGCTCGCACGGCATCTTCCACGACCCGCGCAGCGCGTTCTCGGCATCAATTTTCGCGTCCGTGCGACAGGCGCCGTGCCTCTCCGCGAGCTCTTTGAAGGCGGCGGCGCGGCGCGCGGCGGGCTCGTCCATGAAGAGGTTGTCGGCGGCGATGCGCGAGGCCAGCCGGTCGTCCCAGTTGTTAACGAGTTGCGACACATCCCTCTGCGCCGCGAGGAGCGCGGGCGAGGGCTCGATAACGCGCTTCTGCAAAGCGCCCGTGCGGTGCAGGGCGGTGAGGGCGTCGTTGAACATCGTGCTCCAGCCACCGTAGGTGACATTTGCCATCCCGATCAACCCGACTCCGTATTCCGGCAGCCAGCGCATCAGAGAGCCGTAGCCGGGGAGTCCCCCACCGTGGCTGACGATGTAATCGTGGCGGCAGTCCTCTGTGATGGAGAGGCCGTAGCCGTAAGAGTAGCTGCTGAGTTGGAGCGGGGCGTCGACCGAGTTGCGGAAGACGCTCGTCCCCTCGGCCCGCCACGCCTGCTGCATCTCGCGGGCGGAGGCGCGCGAGACCGGCCCCCGCTCCGGCTCGTCGCGCGGCGGGAAGGCCGACATCAGAAAAGCAACGTAGCGTGCGAGGTCGCGCGCCGAAGTCCAGAGTCCCCCCATCGCGCCGAACGATCCGTGCGCGAGCAGCGTCTCGGCCTTCCACGCGTTGTCCTCCAAACGGTATCCGGCTGCGACGCGCTCGCGCGGGATTTCGCTTACCTCGAAGGTGCTGGCGCTCATCCCCAGCGGTCGCAGTATCTCGTCACGAACGTACTGTGCGTAGGGACGCCCGGAGGCACGGGCGACGACTTGGCCGAGGATGGCGAATCCGTAGTTGGAATACTCGAAGGCCACGCCGGGCGGGTTTGAGAAGGGGATGCCGGCGCGCATCCACTCCCGCATCGTCTCGTCGGTCTGTGCCAGTTGGCGGTCGCCCCAGGGGTTATCTTCGGGGAAGCCTTCGGAGTGCGTGAGCAGGTGGCGGATCGTGATCGCGGGCGAGTCCTTCGTCGGGTAGGGGAGCGCGGCGAGCGACGGCACGTAACGCGAGACGGGGTCGTCCAGAGAGAGCTTGCCTTCGTCGCGCAGCTTGAGGACGGCCATCGCCGTGAAGCTCTTGGTCATCGAGGCGATGCGGAAGACCGAGTCGGGCGTGACGGGCGCGCGCGTTTGCGTGTCCTGCACGCCCGCCGTCTTCACCCACACCAACTCCCCATCGACGATGATGCCCATTACGGCGCCCGGCCTCCGGTACCGCTCGAACCAGGCTGCAAACTGCCGCTCGATCTCCGGGAAGGCGGCCGCCAGCTTGCGCGCTCGTTCCGGGTCGGCGAAGCGCGGCGGCGGCATCGCCCCGGTCGAGAAACGGCGCTCCTGCGCGCCCGCGCCTGAGACGTACACGAGGGAGACGAGCAGTAGGGTGATCGGGACTGTTATGAGCCTCCGGGCGTGACGCATCTTAAAACCTCCGCGGTGAGACGAAATTTGACAGGAAGGCAGGCGGTAGAACGTCGGTGAGTATAAACAGAACCGTGTTAGGAAGTGAACTCCGAGAGAGTCTTTTAACGGCAATTATGTAAAAGTGCAGACTCATTTCCGCACGGCCAACCATCACACTCGTCGCACGGAGTTGCGCTTCATGAACAGACCTCACCGCGAAGCCGCCCGGCCGAATGTCATAAAATCTTGACATCACTGATTTCGAGTAGCCATCAAACTAACTGAAACTTTAATCTTCAAACGATATTTTCAGGAAGGTAGAGCATGAAAAAAAGTCAGACGATGTTTCTTATCGCTATGGTGCTGACGGTGGTCGGCACGGCTTGCGCGCAGGGCGGTCGCGATGCGGTTAAATCTTCTGCTCCAAAGGCCGCACCGGCAACTTCAGCTTCGCCCTGCATACCGCTGGAGACGAGGACGGCGAACGCGCCGGAACAGAAACCGGCTTTCGCAGGGCAGACTCGCGCCTGCGCCGTGAAGTCCGACGTGGCTTTCGACGTGACTGTTCTGGCGAAAGGCTTGGAGAGACCGTGGGCGGTCGAGCCGCTGCCTGATGGCGATCTGCTGATCACCGAAAAGCCGGGGCGGCTCCGCATCGTTTCAGCTAAAGGTGAGATCGGCTCGCCCATCGGCGGGCTGCTGCCGGTCGGTTCCGGCGGCGTGTCGCACGCGAGCGGGCAGGGCGGCCTGCCGCCGATTACCGCGCGCGGACAAGGCGGGCTGCTCGATGTCGCGTTAAGCCCGAATTTCTCGCGCGACCGCACCATCTTCTGGAGTTTCTCGGAGCAGCGTGAGGGCGGGAGCGGCACGAGCGTGGCGCGCGGCAGGTTAAGCGAAGACCGCCGCAGTCTCGATCAAGTCCGGGTCATTTTCCGCGCGCTGCCGACTTACAACAACGGGTTGCACTTCGGCTCAAGGCTCGCTTTCGGGACGGACGGAATGCTCTACATCACGCTCGGCGACCGCTTCGACAAAACCACCACCCGCCCTCAAGCGCAACACCTCAACAGTCATCTCGGCAAAATTATTCGCATCAAGCCGGACGGTTCGGTGCCCGCCGATAATCCTTTCACAAGGCATTCCGGCGCGCTGCCCGAAATCTGGGACATCGGACATCGAAACGTTCAGGCGGCGGCGTTCGACGAACGCGGGCGGCTCTGGACTATCGAGCACGGGGCGAAGGGCGGCGACGAGTTGAATCTCATCGAGCGTGGTAAGAATTACGGCTGGCCGGTCGCGACCTACGGCGAAGAGTATTCGGGCGAGCCAATCACGGGCGCAGTCACGGCGCGCGAAGGTTACGAGCAGCCGGTCTATTACTGGGATCCTGTGATCGCCCCTTCCGGCGCGCAGTTCTACACGGGCGACGCTTTTCCGCAGTGGCGCGGCAGCCTGTTCATCGGCGGTCTGGTGTCAACACGGCTCGTGCGGCTGGTCATCAAAGACAGTCGCGTGGTGGGCGAGGAGCATCTGTTGACGGATCGTGGGCAGCGCATCCGCGACGTGCGTCAGGGCAGCGACGGCGCTCTCTACGTGGTGACGGACGAGTCGAACGGGGAGCTTTGGAAGATCACGCCGAGGCGCTAAATCGAATTCTACAGAGTTCCCCGTCCTTCCCCGTTCAACTGATCCGGAACTGCACGGTGTAGACGGTGGGGTCGCTGCCGACGTAGAAAGCGAGTTGGTGGACACACGTAGCAAGCCCCTTCGTCCGGAGGTTGAAGATGTAGCCGGACATGGCCGGGTCGAACATCGGGTCGTGATTCAGAATTTATGATGCGGATGATTTCTGTGATGAAAGAATAGCTTTACTACGGCCTTATCCATCTCATCGCTCTTGGAAAAGCAGATGGCTCGTCGTCGCCATCGCTTCAATGGGGTGCGAATGGACAAGTTGTTGCGCTCGATGCGTTGCGTGCGGGCTTTCCCCATCCACCATCCCGGCACAGGTACTTTTGTTTTCGGTTGCGAGTTGTGCCATGCTTGACCACGCGCCGCGCCCGGTTTCTGTTACCAACTCGCCAAGGAATAAAGAATCTTAAACGCAGGAGGGCTTCCAGATGCGATCCTCGTCCAGTACAGCCGTCGGTGCGAAGCCGGGTGTTAAGCCCTTGCCCGGCGCTGCGACCGGCCATAAAGATGCGGGAGGCGAATGGTGGGTGGGCGTCCTGCGCTGGGCAGCTCTGGTCGTGTTCGTCGCCATCCCCGTCGGGGCGCCTTTCGCTCAAAAGATCGCCGGCCGCGCCGTCTGGACTATCGGGGTCGCGGCCATTCCGATCTTCATCGTCCTCGTGGGCTACCACCGCTGGCGTCGCCTCTGCCCGCTGGCATTCTTCGCGCAACTCCCCGTTAAGCTGGGCTGGCAGGGGAAACGCAAAGCCCCCGCCTGGCTGGAACAGAACTACTACTACTTAGTAGTGACCATCTTCGTCATCTCGCTCTGGCTCCGCCTCATCGCAACGAACGGCGACGCGTACGCCATCTCTACGTTCTTCGGTCTGCTGACCCTCTGCGCGCTCATCTCAGGGTTCGTCTTCACGGGGAAGACCTGGTGCAACTTCATCTGCCCCGTTTCGTTCGTCGAGAAGATATACACGGAGCCTCACGGCATACGCGAGACGCCCAACTCCCAGTGCGCCAAGTGCACGGCGTGCAAGAAGTTTTGCCCGGACATCAACGAGGAGAACGGCTACTGGAAAGAGATCGGATCGCTTCCGAAGCGGCTCGCCTATTTCGCGTTCCCCGGCCTCGTCTTCGGCTTTTACTTCTACTATTACTTGCAGTCGGGCACTTGGGGCTACTATTTCGGCGGGGGGTGGACGGACGAGCCGCGCCTTTTCGCCCGCGCGTTCTCGCCGGGAACGGACGCGGCCAGCGCCGGACTCTACTTTTACCCCGCCGCGCCGCGCGCCCTCGCGTCTCTGGTCACGCTGTCTCTATGCGGTCTCGCCAGCTTCGCCTTCTTCTCCGCGTTGGAGCGTGGGATAGGTAAACGGCTGCTGGCGCGCGGGAGCGAGGCGGGGGCGGAGCATCGCCGGCACGTAACATTTTCGCTCGCGGCCTTTTCGGCTTTCATCATCTTCTACACCTTCGCGGGCGCACCGACCCTCTGGAAACTGCCGTGGGCTGTCCCGCACGTCTTCCTGATCCTCGTCGTGCTGACCGCGACCGGATTCCTCCTACGCCGCCTGAGCCGCACGCAGAAGCTGTTCGCGGAGGAGACGCTGGCGCGCAACATCATCAGGCGTTGGGAGTGGCCTGACAGTAAAGCGCCTAAAGATTTGAGGGAAGCGTTTCTCGTCCACACGATACGCACCGGC
>DASQNL010000486.1:0-3517 GCA_035644995.1 Pyrinomonadaceae bacterium
CGCCCGCCGACGGCGAGCGTGCGGCATGCGAGTGTCCACGTGCGAACTTTAGTGAGACCTTCCGTCATCGCAAATTCACCGCAACCTTTGAAAACGCGAAAAGGGGAAAAGGAATAAAACCTTTTCCCCTTCCCCTTTACCCTTTTACCCTGCTTACGCCGTGGCCGGGCCGGTGATGGGCGGCAGGATCGGCTTGAGCGGTGTCGTCGTAGGCTCTTTCAGTTGCGGTCGCTCCCCGTCGTCTTTCGACGCGGGCGGCTGCTCCTCGTCGAGCGGGAGACCGGCGACGATGCGGCGAATCTGCACGCCGTCGAGCGATTCACGCTCCAGGAGAGTCTCGGAGAGACGGATCATGGTCTCGCGGTTCTCCGTGATGATATCGCGCGCGCGCTCATATTGCTCGTTGACGATCTTACGCACTTCCTGATCGATCTTGATGGCCGTGTCTTCCGAAAAATCGCGATGCTGGGAGATTTCGCGCCCGAGGAAAATCTGCTCCTCCTTCTTGCCGAAGGTGAGCGGGCCGAGTTCGGACATGCCGTACTCGCAGACCATCGCGCGTGCGAGTTCCGTCGCGCGCTCGATGTCGTTCGACGCGCCCGTCGTGATGTCGTTCAGGAAAATCTCTTCCGCGAGCCGGCCGCCCATCATGATGGCGATCTGGCCGAGCAAGTACTCTTTGGTCGCGCTGTAGCGGTCGCCTTCCGGCAACTGCTGCGTGAGGCCGAGAGCCATGCCGCGCGGAATGATCGTGACCTTATGCACGGGGTCTGCGTTCGGCACTTTGAGGCCGACGAGCGTGTGCCCCGCCTCGTGATAGGCCGTGATGCGCTTCTCCTCGTTGGAGATGACCATGCTTTTACGCTCCGCGCCCATCAGCACCTTGTCTTTCGCCAACTCGAAGTCCACCTGCATGACGATCTTCTTGTTGTAGCGCGCCGCGTTCAGCGCGGCCTCGTTGACGAGGTTGGCGAGGTCTGCGCCCGTGAAGCCGGGTGTGCCGCGCGCGAGGATGGAGATGTCAACGTCTTCGCCGAGCGGAATCTTGCGCGTGTGAACTTTGAGAATGCCTTCGCGGCCGCGCACGTCGGGGCGCGAAACGACGACGCGACGGTCGAATCTACCGGGGCGGAGCAGCGCCGGGTCGAGCACGTCCGGGCGGTTGGTCGAAGCCATCAGGATGACGCCGTCGTTCGACTCGAAGCCGTCCATCTCGACGAGCAACTGGTTGAGCGTCTGCTCGCGCTCGTCGTGGCCGCCGCCGAGACCCGCGCCGCGATGACGACCGACGGCATCGATCTCGTCGATGAAGATGATGCACGGCGCGTTCTTTTTGCCCTGCTCGAACAAATCGCGCACGCGCGATGCGCCGACGCCGACGAACATCTCGACGAAGTCCGAACCGGAGATCGAGAAGAACGGCACGTTGGCCTCACCCGCGACGGCGCGCGCGAGGAGGGTTTTACCCGTTCCCGGCGGCCCCATCATGAGGACGCCCTTCGGGATGCGCCCGCCGAGCTTTTGAAACTTCTGCGGCTCTTTGAGGAATTCGATGATCTCCTGCAACTCCTCTTTCGCCTCTTCGACGCCGGCCACGTCTTTGAACGTGACGCGCTTCTGCTGGTTGTTCAGCAACTTCGCGCGCGACTTGCCGAAGGAGAGCGCCTTGTTGCCGCCCGCCTGCATCTGCCGCAGCATAAAAATCCAGATGCCCATAAAGAGCAGGATCGGCGCCCACGTCAGGAGCAAGCCCCAGAGCAGGCTGTTGCCGCTCGATAGGTCTTCGACCTTCGCCACGTAAGGATTGCCGTTGTCGTCGAGTTTGGTGGCCGCGTCCATCAGGCTGCTTTGCTGCTCCGGGTTCGACAGGTCGGCGCGCAGTTGCGCGCCTTTCGAGTCGGTCGCCAGAGCCTCGCTCTGCTTGACGGTCAGGTTGTTGATCTCGTGCTTGTTGATTTTGGACTTCAGAGTGCTCAGGTCGATCTTAGCCGGCCCGCCCTGCCTGCCCGCGAAAGCCTGATAAAGCACCACCGCGCCCACCAGGATAAGCACCCAAAAGATTATTTGTCTGGCTGTTGAACTCAATTCCGTATTGCCTCCGACGCCGATCATAACCTATAACGGCGTCTGTTGTCGCTTCCGCACGCTCCCTGCCGCCCGTGCCCGCTTTGGCCGGGAAAGAAAACGCGCCCGCCGGCGCGTGGGAGTCCGGCTTTATCAATGCCTTCTTAAGATGCCCTCGACGCGCGGCGCGTTGTGCCCGTCGAGGGCGGCCGCCCGCGCGGAAATTATTACGCTTTCGTGGCAAACCGGCCTCAGGCGGGTCGCGCCAGATAGGGCAAATTCCGCCAACGCTCGTTCAGCCCCAAACCGTACCCGAAGACGTAACTTTCGCGCGTTTCGAAGGCGCGCCAGTCAGGTTTCAACTCGACGCGGTGACGGTCAACCTTGTCAACCAGCACGCAGAGTTTCACGCTCGCCGCGCCGCGCGATTCGAGTTGCTTGATCAGGTATTCCTGTGTCACGCCCGTCTCCATCACGCCCTCGACGAGCAGCACGTCGCGCCGCGCGAGGTCGAGCGGCGTGCTGAAATTCAAATCCTGCACGCCGCCGAGCGTGCGATGGTCGTAGCGGATGAAGGCCACGCGCAACGGCACGTCGAGTCGGCGCAGCAAGTCCGCGAGAAACATGAAGCCGTCTTCGACCACGCCGAGCACGGTCAGTTCGCGCTCCGCGTAAGCGCGCGAGATTTCGCCCGCGAGCGTCTCGACGCGTTCCGCGATCTGCGCCGCGCTGTAAAGTTCCACGATGCCTTCTGCCATCTTGTTTTGCGCCTCGAAAAAATTTGCCCGTTAAAAACTAAAGACCGCTCGCGAAGACTGAGCGGTCAGATGCGACGCTTTCGATTCTAAAGCCCCACCCGCCCTTTTTCAACTCTTTCCCGCGCTTCGCTCCCCCGCGCGAAACAGCAACAACCCGCGCCGCCGCTCGACCCAGTCTCCGCCCGGCAACTCCGCCACGCGCCCGCCGCGCGCGCCTTCCAGCAACCCGGCGACCGCCTCGATGTGCCCCGCCTCGATGCGCCGCAGGTTTCCGCGCCCCGACTTGATCCAACCCCGCAAGGCGTAGCCGAGCGCGGCCGCGTCCGCCCCCCGCAACGCTTCGACGCTGAGCGGCGGCGGCGGGTCTGCGACGGCGTCGCCCGCCTCCCTCATCGCTTCGCCCTCCGCCGCCGCCGCAACGGCGTCGCGCTCATCCGCCGCCACAACAGCGTCGCGCTCATCCGCCGCCGCAACGGCGTCGCCCTCCGCCGCCGCGCTACGCCTTTCGGCGGCAATTGCCGCCCGCTTGCCCTCCGCCTGCAAAGACGCGGCGCGGCCTGCTTCCGACAATAATTTCTCGCCCAGATGTTCCAGCGCATCGGCTTCGGCGCGCAGCAGGGCGGCGGTGCGTCCGAGCGTCTCGACCGCGCGCGGGTTGAACGTCTCCAATAGGGGCAACAACTGCCGCCGCACGC
>DASQNL010000487.1:0-8643 GCA_035644995.1 Pyrinomonadaceae bacterium
TTATAGTCGAACTGCGCCTGCGTCGGTTTGCCGTAGTTGGTCAGCGCGCCTTCGGGGCCGACGGCGTTCGGACGTTGGAAAATCCAGTTCTGCCACGCGGTCAGCCGCCCGAAAATTTTGGTGTCCATCGTTTCCTGCCCGGCGAAGCGCAGAGATGCTTCCATGCCCGTCAGCGCGTCCGGCGAGAGCGAGGTGCGCTCCTCGATGTCCACGCGAATCTTGTCTTCCCAGTCGAGGTCGTCGGGCGCGAAGGTGACGAGGCCGGCCTCTTCGGCGGCTTCGGCGTCGAACGCGCCCTCGCGTGCGAGAATTTCCTCGGCGCGCGCCGGGTCGGCGAGGAAGCGCGACAAGAGGCGCGTCAGCCCGTTCGACATCGGGAGCGCGCCCGCGTTGAACTCGCTCGTGGCGATCTCCACCGGCGTCTCCGGGTCGTTCAGCATATAAGTGCGGTCGGCCGAGAGCGCGAGTTCGAGCAAATTCCCGGCGAAGCAACTGCCCGGTTCGATGAGCGCGAAGAAACTCTTGGCCGTCAGATCGAGACGACGCAAGACGCGCGCCATGTAGAGGATGATCTCACGCGCGAGCCAGTGGTCTTTGTGGGCGAGGAGCGTGCGGTCGGCGGCGAGCACGGCCTCGATGTCGCCCTCGGTGCGCGTGCAGACGAGGCCGATCTCAAGTTCGTTCATGCGCAGGTGCAGGAGCGCATCGTCGAGTTCGCGGTAGGCTTGGAGCGGCCAGTAGGCGTCTCCGAGTTGTTCGATCTCTTCGATGGTCGTGGGCTGCTCGCCCGCCTGCGGGGCGCGCACCGTCAGGTCGGCGTAACGCTGCTCGCGGTTCAGTTTCACGCTGACGTACTTGTACTCGCGCCCCTCGCTCGTCGCCTCGACCCGGAGCGGGTTGAGCTTGATCCCTTTCGGCGACGCGCCCTTCGCGCCGCCGCCGTCGCGCACGAGGCTGTGCACGTGCGCGGCCATCGCCTCCTGAAATTTGCTCGTCGGAAAATAACCGTCGATCAGTCCCCACTCTTTCGCGCGCTTGCCCTTCAACCCTTCGGCCAGCGTGGAGAACACGTCGGCGCGGTCGCGCCGGATTTTGCGCTTATCCACGAGGCGGGTGAGTCCGCCCGTGCCGGGCAGCACGCCGAGCAGGGGAACTTCGGGGAGCGAGACGGCGGAGTTGCCGTCGTCCACGAGATAGATTTCGTCGCAGGCGATGGCGAGTTCGTAGCCGCCGCCGGAGGCCGTGCCGTTCAAGGCGGCCACGTAGCGTTGGCCGGAGTTGGCGGAGGCGTCTTCGATGGCGCAGCGCGTCTCGTTGGTGAACTTGCAGAAGTTGACCTTGAAGGCGTGCGACGACGTGCCGAGCATGTAGATGTTCGCGCCCGCGCAAAAGATACGCGGCTTGAGGCTCGTCACCATCACCACCTGAACTTCCGGGTGCTCGAAGCGCAAACGCTGCACGGCATCGGCGAGTTCGATGTCGACGCCGAGGTCGTAGGAGTTGAGCTTCAGTTTGTAGCCGTCGGCCAGCGTCTCGTCTTCCTGCACGTCCATCGTGAGCGTGGCGACCGCGCCGTCTATAGCCAGTTTCCAGTGCTTGTAGGATTCGGGTGTCGTCTCGAAATTAATCATCGGATAACAGAACTCCAACCAAGTTGTTCGCGCGGCTGCACGCCCGAAGTCAAATCAGGATTTGAGCTTTCGCGTCGGCTCGTGCGGCCGTCAAAGTTATTTTTCCATTTTTCGAACGCTCGTTCGAATTTACGATTTTACCGCTCTCCAGCCGGCCGGTCAAGGACTGGAGAGGCGACGGTGGGAGAGGCTCGCGGGGCGGAGGCGCGACCCTCGCGGCGCAAGGCTTTCGAGCCGGGCGACGAAGACGAGGTTCGGAGGGGTGCGCGCTTGACAGCGGACGCCCGCCGCGCGTAGGGTTTCAAGCGTTTTAAACCTCACGGAGGCGCATCTGTTCTGGTGAATGGCTCGGTCTTCAAAACCGTCTGTGAGACTGTGAGAACAGGCTCAGGTGGGTTCGATTCCCACACGCCTCCGCCATCAGCCCCTTAGGATCGCGCGGAAACCCAGGCCGCGGATCGCGTGTCTGTTGAAACACACCTCGACGGAAAAGCTCTCTACCGTGGCAGGTTCTTCGCTTGTCATGCGTCGCCGCCGATTTTAAACTGTCCGCATGTCTGAATCAGCAAACTTGCCTATGAACTTCGGCGGCATCGAAGACGAAGAGTTGTCGAGCTTCGAGCGGGCGCGCATCGTCGTGTGGCCGGTCTCTTATGAGGGCACGGTCTCTTACGGGACGGGGACGGGCGCGGGCGCGTCGGCGATCATCGACGCGTCGCGCAACATGGAGTTGTACGACGAGGAGACGGACGCCGAAGTTTATCGCCTCGGCATACACACCACGGAGGTGATGCAGCCGGCCGAATCGCCGGAGGCGATGATGAAGGCATTGCTGGAGCGCGCCCGTGAACTCGTCGCGACCGGTAAGCTCGTCTGCATGATCGGCGGCGAGCACTCGGTGAGCGGGCCGGTGATTCAGGCGCACGCCGAGGCCTACGAGAATTTGTCCGTGCTGCAAATCGACGCGCACGCGGATTTGCGCGATACCTACGACGGCACGCCGCATTCACACGCTTCGATCATGGCGCGCGTCGTGAAAGACTTAAAGGTGCCGGCCGTGCAGGTCGGCATCCGCTCGATTTCGGTGGACGAGGCGCGCGCCATCGACACTTTGCCGACGCGCATCTTCTGGGCGAAAGACATCGCGGGGCGCACCGATTGGTGGGACGATGCCGTGTCGGGGCTGACCGAGAATGTCTACCTGACGATTGACGTTGACGGCCTAGACCCTTCGCTCGTGGCGCAGACGGGCACGCCGGAGCCGGGCGGGTTGGGTTGGTATGAGGTCTTGGGACTCATCCGCACGCTCGCGCGCAACCGCCGTGTGGTCGGCATGGACATGACCGAATATTCTTACGTCGAAGGTTTCAGCGCGTCGGCGTTTCTGTGCGCGAAGCTGATTCACAAGTCTCTGTCCTACATCTTCGAGGCGGAGACCGAGCGTGTGCGCGGCGCGACGGCGACGCAAAAATCAGTTTAGAAGGCAGTAGAAGACTCACTCGCTGCCGGTATATCAAAGCGGCCGGCTGAAACCGCAAGGCGGAGGAAGTTCGCCCGCCTTGCGGTTTCATTCTCTGCTCATCTCGCGGCCTGACACCTTCCCCGGCCGTAAGTGGAAGCTCTCCCGGCCAGCCTTAATTTTATGCGGTACATACCGGCGCACATACAATCGACGGTGCGCGGCTCTTGCTTAAATTTCTTGCCCTCATGCGCACACATCAGAGGCCGCTGACCAATGAATATTAAAATTATTTTGATAGCAAGTTTCGGAGCCGCCATGTTAGAGTTGATGTACTGGCATGAGTTGCGGAACCATCTTGAAAACCGTCGCTATCGAAGGACGCTCCGCTCCGCCGCCTATTGGCTCATCGTGGGAGGAGTTATTATCGGTTCAGGGCTTACCACCTGGATTTGGTATGGGATGGAAGATTCAGGACAGATGTCACGCGCGCCGCGCGAGTATTTTCTTGTCGGCGCAGCGGTCTCTTTATTGGCGAAAAGAATCGTCAAGGTTTTCGACTCCAGTGGAAAACCAACGCTCGGGGGCAAAGATAGAGAGGCTAACGATAGACCGGTCTGGAAGGACTACTTCCAATTTAGATGAATGAGGTTTTGCTATGCTCAATAGAAAATGGTTGCCGACTTTAACCTTAGCGATTTTTCTGCTCATTCCGGGTGTGGCTCTCGCGCAGCTTAATCCCGCGGGCAGACCCGGCGTCAATCAGAGAAATGATAGACCGAGCTTCATCGTTATTCCGCGAAACGACGGGGCGGGTTTCATCGTTATTCAGCGAACCGATAAAGTGGGTGTCGTCGCTGCCGTGCCCAGGAATGGAAATGAGTTTGAGAGGGTTTATAAAGTCAAGCCTAATCGCAATGAAGTCGTCGACATGTTGGAAACGCGGCGGAGGGTCGCACAACTGGATAAATTCGGTCTAAAAGTTCAACCGGATGCGAGAACCAGAGCAGGGCTTGAATCCTATATCGAGCAATCTCCGGAGAAGGTCTTTGCGGTGGTCGGTCATAACGTCAACGGTGAATTCCGTTTTCCCGACGGCAGCACGCAAAAGTTAGCGGAGATAGATGCGCTGGCAAGAAAACATAATAAACTGGCGGTTCACCTTTCGTGTGAGGCGACAGACCATGTTCACCCGACATCTCCCGCCGCGACCGGAAAGCTCACGAATTGGAATGCCCTCGACATAGCAACCGCTATCGGGAAACGTTTTGGGCAAGAACCTCCCTCTAATAATCCTCCGCTCCGCTTTGACGATCTGGTGGGTGGCATCCAGTCGGACATCAATGGCATTGAAAGGCTCTCGGCCATCAGGACAGAGCTCAAAGCAACTGCTATTGTCGGGGCGTTGGGAACCGTCTACGTGGTCGAGCAGCAGCGGCGAAAAAATAAGAGGCGATGACCTTTGGGTTCCGACCTTATCGCCGTCGGCTTAGTCGCTCGCTAAAAGATAAGCGTCGAGTCTTGCGCTTACGATTCATCGGCGAGGTCAGGACTCAAGAGGCGACGGCGACCTTCAATAAGTAAGGGGCAGGGCACCGGCCTTGCCCCTTCTTACTTTGACATCCCAAGTCTCACCCGGAGAGTAAGGGTCGCCCTGCCTCCCGCGCCGCCCGGTGCAAGTTTATAAGTCGTCGCGTCGCGGCCGAATTGCTTTTCCATTGCGCTCTACGCCCCTCTACCTTTCAGCGTATAACCCCGGCTCCCGCGAACTGAATAACGCTTACCTGTAGTGCCGACCGTGCTCATTAGAGTTCTCCTCTCGATGAAATTCCTCCCGCTTCGAGAACCCGAAAGCGATCATCCGGGGCGCGCTCTTTACCTCATGCGTTGTAAAAATGTTTTACATATTTAACTCGCTCTCGATCTTGAAACAGTATTGACATTCATGTATGATGCGGCCTCGCCGTCGTTACGTCCTCTAACCCCTAACCGACCGCTGATAGAGACCCCTCATGAAAAAACTTCTTAGTTACTCCCCCTTCCTGCTCATAGTCTTTTCTTTAGGGCTGGGTTCCGCCTCCGGGCTAAATCCGGCTCTCGGCCAGAGCGAGAAAGGCAAATCGGCTCAGGGCAAATCAGCCTCCACGAACAAACAGAAAGACGGGGAGGTTGCCGCGCCGCAGCAGACAGTTTCATCGCCCTTAACCGCCGGTAATCCGGTCGCCAAGGTCAAGCGCAGAACAATCGCCGTGCTCGACTTCGGCGATGCCAGCCTCACCGACCTCAAGAAGAACCTCGGGCGGCAACTCGCCATCCTGCTTTCGAACGCGTTTACTAAGCAAGGCGACTTCATCGTCGTCGAACGCTTGCAGTTGGATCGAGTGACCAATCAGGTCAACAAAGAAGAGGACACGGATCGTTTTAAGGAAAACCCGCTCGTGCGAATCGGGAAACTCTTGAAGGCCGATGCCCTCATCCTCGGCGACATCACCGAATTCACGGCCACGAAGAAGGGTAAGAATTTCGGCATCGCCTCCAAATCATCCTACACGGCCAAACTGGGGCTGGCTGTCCGTCTCGTCGACATCAGTTCGGGAGAGGTTCTCGACGCCGTCAACCTTGAGGAGACGGCCGAAGAAAAAGGAGAGTCGAATCCCTTCTGGCAAAAAGGCGCGCAACTCGACGAGGATTTGAAGGTGACCCTGTTCACCAAAGCCGCCAACCAGGCGGTTGACAAGACGGTCAACCAGCTCAACAAATTGATTCAGGAAAAGATTCATGCTTCGCCCGTGGCCGAGAAGGCGCGCGACACGGCCGTCTCCGTGTCGCCGACCCCGCTCGCTCCCGCGTCCAAACCGGCGGCGGTTATTGCTTCGTCGAGTCGGCCTAAAATCGTGAAGCTGGAGGGTAACGTCGCCACCATCAACATCGGCAAACTGCAAGGCACCGTGGTGGGAAGCACGTTCGCCGTGGTGCGTGAGGAGATCACGACAGACCCGGATACGAAGGAAGTGCTCGACAGGAAAGAGACGGAGATCGGGAGGATTAAAATCACGGAGGTCAGAGACGGCGTCTCGCTCGGCTCATTGACTCCGGGAAGTCGCGGCGTCAAGATGCGCGACCTGGTGAAGGCGTTGGATGGCGCGAATCCTTAATCCGTTCCCCGGCACGATACCGCCGTTTGTTGAGGGCGGGCAGCATCCCGCCCTCGATGCCTGAGACGCACACGCCCGGACACGGCTGTCGGCCTCCTCGCCCGCCGGACAGCCCGCCCCGACACACTTATGCGCGACTTAAAAGTGCTTCTCTCGACGCTGCTCATAGTGTTTCTCTCGGCGGGCGGCGCACTCCTGACGCCGGACTTCCGCCGGGCGGCGCGCGCCCAGCAGAAGCGGCCGGCGCGACCGGCGGCCAAACCCGAAAACCGCCAACTAGACCTGCCCCCCCCTCCTGAGCCGACGGCCAAGACAAAACAGGGCGCGCCGACCCCGGTCGTCGTGAACGCGGCGGCGGCCAACCAGCGACGGCTCGCTTTAGTGATCGGTAATAATGCTTACACCAAAGCCCCTCTACAAAACCCCATTAACGATGCGCGCCTCATCGAGGAGACGCTCCGCGAACTCGGATTCGAAGTGATCAAGGGGGAAAATTTGTCGCGCGCGGAAATGCGAGAGGCGGTGGACTCCTTCGGCCGGAAGCTGGGGGTCGGCGGCATCGCTCTCTTCTATTATGCCGGGCACGGCGTGCAGGTCAACGGGCGCAATTATTTAGTCCCGACCGGCTACGGCAGCATAAAGTCGCTGGAAGATGCGGAGAGCGAGTTGCTGAACGCGGAAGAAGTGCTCAAGGCCATGGCCGCCAAGCAAGGGTTGAACATTATGATTCTGGACGCCTGCCGTAATCTGCCGACCAAATTAGGCTTTACGGCGGCGGATAAGCCGGGCTTTGCCGAGATCAGGAACACGCCCGGCGGCACCTTCGTCGCTTACTCAACCTCTCCGGGCAAAACGGCGGCCGACGGCACGGGCGACAACAGTCCTTACAGTACGGCTCTGGCACGAAGCCTGCGGATGCGGCCTTCGCGTCTGGAAGACGTTTTTATTCACACGCGCATCGAGTTGGATGAAAGCACGGGCGGCGCACAAGTGCCCTGGGAGAACTCTTCGATCAAGACCGTCTTTCATTTCACTCCCGACGCGGTGAGCGCGACGCCGTTGCCGAACCTTGCCTATCATGGAACGCTGCGTAACCAACTGTTGAAGGGTCTGCTGGGCGGTTTACGACAGTCGGACTTCGCCGTGCCGGTCACCAATAGCAACGGCCGCGTCACGTCGCAGCTCAACGGTCACTCCAAGTTTTTTGTCGAAGCTCAGGCGAGCGGTTTGGAGATGGTGGAAATCCCCGGCGGCAGGTTCGCCATGGGGTCGCACGCCGCCGACGCCGAGGCCGCTTACGCGGACGCCAAGCGTTATGACGAGGAAGAGACGCGGGAGACGGTGACGGCCGAGATGCCGCAACACAACGTCAACGTGAAGGGCTTCTACATGAGCCGCTACGAGATCACGCAGGCGCAATGGTTGGCCGTGATGGGTAGTTTGCCGCGCTTGGAAGGGAAATCGCGCGGGGACGACCTGCCGGTGGTGAACGTCAGTTATCGCGACGTTGAAGAATTCTGCGCGCGCTTATCGCGGCTGACGGGTCGGCTCTATCGCTTGCCGAGCGAAGCCGAATGGGAGTATGCGTGTCGCGCGGGAAGCGTCGCGCCGTTCGCCTTCGGCCTGAACGTCAACGCGCAGTTGGTCAACTATAACGGCATCGCCCCCTTCGGCGCGGCCGAGGCGCGACCTTCACGCCGTGCCGCGCAGCCTGCCGGACAAAGCGGCGCGGCCAACGCCTTCGGCCTCTACGACATGCACGGAAACGTCTGGGAGTGGTGCGCGGATAACTGGCACGACGGTTACGACGGCGCGCCCACGGACGGGAGCGTGTGGGAAGAGGCGGACGAAGACACGCGCGCATACCGTGTTATCCGCGGCGGTTCATGGGACTCGATTGCGAACAGTTGCCGCTCGGCCAGCCGGCGAAAAGCCGCGGTCACCGCCGCCACGAAAAAACTCGGTTTCCGCGTTGTGGCCGGTTAGCGTCGGAGCCTCTGCGCGCGCGCCGGTGCGCGACGGAGGGTCTGACCGATTGACGAATCCGCCGCGCGGTCGCGTGAGACCCGAGGCCGCCGGGAAGCCCTTGGCTCGCGTCGCACCTCGCCGGCCATGCCGACTCCGTTTACCTAGCGTCAACTCGAATGCCTTCTCCACTCGTAAAAATCGTTCTTCGTCTTCACCCGTCGGAACCGGAGCCGCGCTCCTTCGACGAACCCGGCATCAAGTTCGGGCGCGACCCGGACGCGTGCCAAGTCGCTTTCGAATCCGCGCGGCGGCCGATGGTGTCGCGGCATCGCGTTGAACTGCGGAAACGCGACGGCGGTTTTATGCTCGTTGATTGCGGGTCTTCTTTCGGCGCCTATCTCAACGGCGAACTGATCACGGAGCCTGTCGC
>DASQNL010000488.1:0-2241 GCA_035644995.1 Pyrinomonadaceae bacterium
TCCTCCCGCGCCCCGCACACGCACAACAAACGACGCCCGCGCCGCAACCGACGCCCCAACGCACCGGGCGTTCCTACAGCGGCGGTGGCGACCCCGCTAAGACGCCCCCGCCGGCCGCGCCGCAATCGCCTTCGCCCGTCACTTTCACCGACATCACCTCGGCCGCGCGCGTCAACTTCAAACACGCCGCCTCCGTCACCTCGCGCAAGTACCTGTTGGAATCAATGGGCGCGGGCGTCGCGCTGTTCGATTACGACAACGACGGGCGGCTCGACCTCTACTTCACCAACGGCGCGCAACTCGCAGACCCGATGCCCGCCGCCGACGCCCGCCCCGACAAACGCGACGCGCGTTTCTGGAATCGCCTCTACCGGCAAAAAGCCGACGGCACCTTTGAGGACACGACCGTGCGCGCGGGCGTCGGCGGCTTCGGCTACGACATGGGCGCGGCCGCCGGAGACTTCGACGCCGACGGCCACACAGACCTCTACGTCACCGCCTACGGCGGGAACATTCTGTATCGCAACCGCGGCGACGGCACGTTCGAGGACGTGTCGAAGAAACTGAAGGTGGCGGGCGGCGGCTGGTCAACGAGCGCGGGCTGGCTCGACTACAACAACGACGGGCGGCTCGATCTCTTCGTCGCGCGCTACATGGAGTGGGATTTCGCGCGCGGCGACCTCTATTGCGGCGAGCAGCGTCCCGGCTTTCGCGCCTACTGTCATCCCGATAATTTCAAAGGCGCGTCGAACATCCTCTATCGCCAGCAGGCCGACGGCACGTTTGAAGACGTGAGCGCGGCGGCCAAGATCGCAGACCCCGGCGGCAAAGGTCTCGGCGTCGCCTTCGCCGATTTCGACGGCGACGCTTTCACCGACATCATCGTCGCCAACGACAGCGTGCGGCAGTCGCTCTATCGCAACCGGGGCGACGGCGCGTTCGAGGATGTCGCGCTCATCGCGGGCGTCGGCTACGACGAGAACGGCAAGACCTTCGCCGGGATGGGCGTGGACGCCGCCGACTTCGACAACGACGGCCGACCCGACATCTTCATCACCGCCCTCTCGAACGAAACCTACCCGCTCTACCTGAACACGGGCGAGATGTCGTTCAACTACGTCACCAACACTTCCGGCGTCGGCCAGATCACCTTGCTCTATACCGGCTGGGGCACGCGTTTTTTCGACGCCGACAACGACGGCTGGCGCGACCTCTTCGTCGCGCAAGGCCACGTTCTCGACACGATTGAGCGAACGACGAGTTATCTCAAGTACAAACAGCCGCCGCTCTTGATGCGCGGCCTGCCTCCGGCGAAGCCGGGTCAGCCGCACACGTTCACGAACGTCTCCGCCACGGCGGGCGCGAGTTTCACCCAACCCCTCGCCGCGCGCGGCGCGGCCTTCGGCGACCTCGACAACGACGGCGACACGGACATCGTGCTCGGCGTCACCGACGGCGCGCCCCTCCTCCTGCGTAACGACGGCACGAAGCACCACTGGCTCGGCCTCTCGCTCTCCGGCGCGAAATCGCACCGCAGCGGCACGGGCGCGCGCGTCGTCGTCACCGACACGAGCAGCCGCAAACAAACTTTCGACGTGACGAACTCCGGCAGCTATCTCTCTTCCAACGACCCGCGCCTGCTCGTCGGCCTCGGCGCGGCGACCGGCGTTGCAAACATCGAGATTCGCTGGCCGAGCGGGCGGAAGCAGACGATCTCGAAGCCGGAAATTGATCGTTACCTGACGATCAAAGAACCTTAGCAACTGTGTGAAAAGTCCCGCAGGGACGATTGCTAATAGCCCGGCGCTTTAGTGCCGGGGATAAGTTGAAAGATAAAGTTTGAGTCCCGGAGGGACGATTGAATTGTGCGGAACATTCAATCGTCCCTCCGGGACTCTAGTAAAAGAGACGTTGATTCTCCCCGGCCATCAATGGCCGGGCTATTCTCGAATGTCCCTGCGGGACAACCACGGCTTCGGCTTTCACACACTTTCTTGGTGAGCGGTTTTATTTCGCTCTAACGCAACTTGCCGCACTTTGACACGCAACCAAACGGCTGGCTATGTTGTTCTCTCATTCGCCGATACCAAACCATGCTTGAATCTCGGTTGTGCCGGAAAGACATTTAATGCTTCATAAAATTTACGCGCGAGGCCGCGCCGCCGCGCGTGCCTTGCCAACCATCGCGCTCTGCCTGTCGCTCTTGCTGCCCGCCGCGCTCGTCGCGCAGACGACGCCGCC
>DASQNL010000489.1:0-10851 GCA_035644995.1 Pyrinomonadaceae bacterium
GCAGAACATCAACCTCGCGCTCGCCTCCGCGCGGCTCGCGTCGCTCAAGCCCGACAAGCTCACGACCTACGACACGCTCGCCGCGCGCAACCGCAACGCGACGGGCGGCGAAGCCTCGGCCGAATGGTGGTATAAGACGGGGCTGAACTCCCTGTGGCTGGGAAACTACGACGGCGCGTTGGGGTCGTTCGAGCAGGTGGTCAACAAAAATCCGAACCGCGTCGAGGCGTGGATTCAGGTCGGCTATTGCAAAGTCAAACAGGGCAAGATGAGCGAGGCGATTCGCGCTTACAAGCAGGCTTTGCGCCTGCGCCCCAACTCCGTCGAGGCTTACAACAAACTCGGCGACGCCTACTATTACGCCGGCAACTTCGACGAAGCCATCGCCGCCTACAGGCAGGCCGCGCGCCTGCGCCCAGACCTCGGCGAAGCCTTCTACAACCTCGGCATGACCTATCTCGAAATCGGCGACCGCAACACCGCTCTCGCCCAAAGCCGCCTGCTTCAACCGCTCGACGCCGAACTCTACCAGAAACTAATCAGCGAGTTTCGCCGGTGAACGAGACACAGGGGAAAGGGTAAGGGGAAAGGGGTAAGGGGTAAGAGGTAAGGGGTAAAGGTAGAAGACGAGAAAAGCGGGGCGCAGCAGATTGAGTGCTGCGCCCCGCTTCCGGTTTTTACCTTTCCCCTTTACCCCTTACCCTTTCCCCGTCTTACGCCCCCAGTTGCACCGTGAACACGTTCTTGTCTATGCGCGCCGGGTCGCCGAGGACGACGAAGCGCAGGTTGTTCATGTATTTTTGCGCGACGCGCTGCACGTCCTTCGGGGTGACGGCGCGGAGGCGTTCGAGAAACGTGATGGAGTTGCGCCAGCCGCCGCCAATGAGTTCGTACATGGCGAGGTCTGCGGCCTGCGCGGCGTTCGTCTCCTGTCCCATGTAATGACGCGTGAGGAAGCTGGAGATGACGCCGGCGATGTCGGAGTTGGGCGCGGCTTCGCGTTGCAGCTTCGAGATTTCAAAGAGCATCACGCTCACCGCCTGATTGGCGTCCACGGCCGAGACGGCGATGCCGCCGAGGTTCGCGCCCTGCGTGCGCAGGAAAGCCTCGGGCGCGTAAGAAAGATTGCGCTTGTAACGCACTTCGATCATCACGCGGTCTTGCAGCAGCGACGAGGCGACGCGCATCGCGTAGTAGTCTTCCGAGGAGATGGGCGGCGCGGCGAAGACGCCCTGTATGTAGTTGGTCGGGATGGCGCGCTGCGTCACGTCCACGGTCGCGGCCTTGAAGGCGAGCGGCGGCAGGGGCGACGGGCGGTAATCGCCGCGCGCCAGTTTGCCGAACGAAGCCGTGATCTCGGAGCGCACTTTCGCGGCGTCCAGATCGCCGACGAGCACGAGCAGGAGGCGCGAGGTTTGCATCATCTGCGCGTGGTAGCGGCGGATGTCTTCGACCGTCAAGCGGCTCAAGGTCTGCTCCGTGCCGTCGGGGTCGTTCATGTAGGGATGGCCGGCGTAGGCCACGCGCGATTGCAGCACTTCGATGAACGAGTCGGGCGTGTCGGTGTCGTCGCGCCGCGAGATGACGAGACGGTTCTGCACGCGCCGCACGTCTTCGGGCGCAAACTGCGGCCGGAGCGCAACGTCCGTGAAAATTTCCCAGGAGCGGTCGAAGTTGGCGCGCGTCGAAGCGAAGGAGAGCACCGAGTAGTCGTAGCTCAGGCCGTAGCTGATGGCCGAACCCATCCGCGCGAGTTCCTTGCGCAACCGCTCGCGCGGGAAGCTCGCGCTCCCTTCCGACATGGCATCGAGCATCAAGGCTTCGACGCCGGCGTTCTCCGCCGTCACGTTGCGCGCGCCGCCACGCAAAAACAGCCCGCCCGACACGGACAAACTTCCCGCGCGCCGCTTGACCAGCACCTTCAGCCCGTTGACCTCAAACTCGCTGACGAGCGACTCGCCGGTCGCCGCCACTTCACGCACCTTCTCTTTATCCGGTGTCGGCGCGGGCGTCGCACGCGCCTGCGGTGCGGCTGCCGCCCCGCCGCCCGGCCGCTGCCCACGCGCCCACGCATCACCCGCCGAGAAGAACGCCAAGAAGGCGCATGCGACCGAGAGCGCGAACGCGCCCCGCGCCCGTTTAAGATTTTGAGTTTCCATCTTTATTTAATAGCTGCAAAAAAATGATAAAGGGTAAAGACTGAATTCAGGAGACAGAATACAGAAGTCAGAATGAAATGCCCGCATGTGTTTCTTCTGACTTCTGTATTCTGTCTCCTGAATTCTCAATCATCGTTTGTCCTTCACTGTCCGATTAAATCTTGCGGCGTCAGTTGCGCCTGTCGCTGCGATTCTTCCGAGAGCAGGGCGAGGCCGACGTGGGGCTTGCCCTGAATGTAAGTTGTGACGTAGCGATTGATGTCGGCGCGCGAGGTGCGGCGCAAATTGCCGAGGTAGCCGCGGAAATATTCCAGCCCGGTCGAAGCCCACCAGAAGCCGATGGTGTGCGTGTAGTCGGTCAGCTTCTCGCGCGAGTAGAGGTCGTCGGCTTCGAGCAGACCTTTGGCGGCTTCGAGTTGCTCGTCGGTGTAATAGGCCGGGTCGTTGAAACCGGCGATCTCTTTGTAGATGGCGCGCGCGGCGGCACGCGCCTTGTCGGGCGTCGTCTGCGCGAGCACTTGAATGGGGCCGACGTTGCGCTGCGTGTAATAGTTGAAGTCGATGGCGGAGACGAGTCCGGTATCGACGAGCGCGCGTTGAAAGCGCGAATCGGGCTGTCTGAGGATGAAGGAGAACACGTCGGCCGCGTAGGTGGCGGGATTGTCCTTGCCGATGGAGGGGCCGTGCCAGCCGATGTTGAGAATGACGTTGTTGACGGGCTGCTTGATCACGACGCCCTCGCTCTTGGGGAGCGGCGGGTGCTCGACCATCGGGTACTTCACGAACGGGTCTTCGCCCTTCGGCCAGTCGCCGAAAAGCTCCTGCGCGAACTTGAAAACTTCTTCCGGTTTCGCATCGCCCGTCACGATGAGCGCGGCGTTGTTCGGGATGTAGTAGCGCGCTTGGATGAGGCGCATCGTCTCGGTGGTGGCCGCCATCACGGTCTCGCGGTTGCCGCCCGGATTCTTCCGACTCGGATACTTGTAGAAGAGACGGTTATTGAGTTCCAGACTGAGGAAGCCGTAAGGGTTCGACTCGTGGCGGTCGAGTTCGCCGAGCACGGCCTGCCGCTCCTGCTCGAACTGTCGTTCGTGAAAGAGCGGGTAGCGCGCCGAGTCGCGCATGGCAATCATCGCCACGCGCAGATTCGGGCTGGTCGTGTGCGAGTAATAGTTGACGATCTCCTCGCGCGTCGAGGCGTTGGAGAGCACGCCGAGTTGGTCGAGCGTCTGGAGATACTCGGCCCCTTCGAGCACGGCCTTGTTGGCTTTGAAGAACATGTGCTCGTAGAGGTGCGAGAGGCCGTTCAGTTCGGGCGGCTCGGTATAAGAGCCGTTCTTGACGGCGAGTTCGAGCGAGACGAGCGGGATCGAGTGGTCTTCGAGAACGATCACTTCGAGGCCGTTCGAGAGCACGCGGCTGACCAACTGCGACGGCGCGCCCGTTGCCGCAACCGCGGTTTGCGGCGCGGCGGCCGTGGCCGTCGTACCACGCCGCGCGGTTTGCGGCGGGCGGGCGTAGGCGTGCGAGAGCGGTAGCAGCGGGGCTGCGGCGAGCGACAGCAGGATCGCTGCGGTCGAGAGATAACGCGTCAGGAAATTTCGCTTCATAAATTATTCGTTTAAAGATTCGGGGAATCACCGCGCGCTCGTGTGACGACAAACAGCGCGGGCGGCCGAGAGACATCAACTGGCAGGCGTTTACAGATTCGCTCAACGTTAGAAGCGGATCATAACACGCCGCGTTGCTTGGCTGATAAGCGGGATAAAAAGGGCGGGATGCCGGAATGGATCGGGGAGTTCGGGAAAATGGATTTCAGTTTGATTGTTTACAGAGCGATTAACAACTTGTCGTGCCAGCCGTTTGCACATATTCGATCTCTACAGCCACCTCATGCCTCTCTAGGAAGTGGATGAAAGCCTTTGGCATAGGTCTGTCCAGATACTTGCGCCCCCAGGTTTCCTCGGTGATAAACACTAGCTTCTTAATCTTCTCCTCATGGTGCTCGTTCCATAACAGCACCTTCACGACATCCCTGTAGAACTCCGCCGTAGCATTTTTTCCAGATACCTTGAATTCAAACGCGCACATTTCTTCTCGATCCAGCACGTCAATGCGTTGATCGAAGTCCGGTCGAACCGGCACTTCATATTGATACCGGGATCGATCAAGATCAAAGGCGGCGGTGCGCCACATCTTTGCTATGGCTTGTGCGTTTTTGGTGTGTGTCGAGACATCGCTGCCCGCTATCACGCGCGACTTAAAAGCCTCTTTCGCTGCTAGTACAATCGGATGTGTCATGAGCAGCTAACTACAGTTTGGCCTGCGGCATGTCGGCGAGGGCGTGTGCGCGCAGGGCGGCGCGGTAGGGCTTCGCCGTGTCGCCCCCGGCGTTCGACGACCAGCGGACGCGAATCGCCTGTCGCTCGCGGCTGTCGAGGCCGACGCGCATGCTGTAGGACTGGCGCGTGCGCGGCACGTAGAGAACGAGGCGGCGGCTGAACGGGTCGTCGCGCGAGTCCGTGCCGGTGCAGATGATCTCGTCGTAGCCGTCGCCGTCGGCGTCCACCACGGCGGTCGCCCACGTCGCGCCGCGGAATCCTTCCTTGTCGAGCGTGGTGCGCCCGGCCACGCGGAAGCCGCCCAAGCCCCCGCGCGACTCCATCAAGGAGAGGTGCGACGTGCCCGCGTTGCGCTCGTCGCGGACGGCGGCGATGCTCGCGCCCCGCACCGTGCGCAGCACGCGCGCTTCGCTCACCGCGCTCCCGTCCGAAACAGAGGCCGCGATCTGACGCGCGGCGTCGTTCGAGAGCGACGCGGGCATGAGCGTCGGCCTTTCCCTATCCGCGGCAACCTCGTTCGCCAAAGCTGTTTTGAGGACGGCGGGCGAGACGGCGGGCGCACCGGCGCGCGGTGGTAACGCGCTCGCTTTGACGCGCGCGCTCGTCATGCTGCTGCCGAACCAGGCGAAGAACAATCCGCCGAGCAACGCGAGCACGGCCACGGCGGCCAGAGCGCGCGCGGCGTTCGACGAACGCGTGTCGAGCGTGGCGATGGTGGAGGCGAACGGCGCGGCGGCCTCCGGCATCACGAGTTGCGCCGTGTGCCGGATGCTGCGTTCGAGCATGGCGCGGGTTTCGCGCGCCGACTTCGGGCGGTCGTCCGGATTTTTGGCGAGGAGCGTGTGCGTCGCCAGCGCGAGGCCGCGCGGAACTTCCGGGCAGCGCGCCATGAGCGGCGGCGGGGCGGCGGTCGCCTGCCGGACGAGCACGGCCGATTGCAGTTGATCCGTGAAGGGCGGATGCCCTGAGAGCATTTCGTAGATGAGCACGCCGACGCTGTAGAGATCGCTCGCCGGGCCGACGGGCTTGCCCAGACATTGTTCGGGCGACATGTAACGCGGCGTGCCGATGATCAAGCCCGTCTCGGTCGTGGCGTGCGTCTTGGTCACGTCCGCCGAGGCCGTGAGCACTTTGGCGATGCCGAAATCCAGCACCGAGACGCCGCGCTCGTTGAGCATGATGTTGGAAGGCTTGAGGTCGCGGTGGACGATGCCGAGCGCATGCGCTTCGGCGAGCACGTCGGAGATTTCGCAGGCGATGCGCACGGCGCGTTCGGGCGCGAAAGGCCCCTCGCGCGCGAGCACGTCGGCCAGCGTCGAGCCTTCGACGTGTTCCATCACGATGAAGGGACGACCGTCGGGCAAACTGCCCGCGTCGAAGATCATCGCGGCGCGCGTGTGCCGGAGACGCGCCATCGTGCGCGCCTCGCGCATGAAGCGGTCGGCCACTTCGGGATCGGCGGCAAACTCCGGCTTGAGAACTTTGACGGCGACGGGGCGTTCGAGTCCGAGATGCGTGGCGAGATAAACTGTGCCCATCCCGCCCCGGCCGATCTCACACTCGACGCGGAAGCGGTTCGCGATGACACGGGGGATGTCCATGATAAAACCCTCTTTTTGGGGACAAAGGGTCGCTGTCTTGGCCGTTTACTTCTGCACGAGACGAGGGGGAAGTAGCGCGGTCGAGCGGCGAGAGGAGACTCGTTTGTTAATCCTTCTAACGGGCAACGGGGAAAGTTGTCATTGGCTGAAACGGCGGATGCCGAACAGGGTCGGAGTTTAGCACTAAGCAAGGCGAAAGGTAAAAGCAATTTCGCCCCCGCGCCGATTTTTTACGAGAGCCTCGCCCGCTCGCTTTTGCGCGAGCCTGACCGCCCGTTCGCCCTCAGCGCGCCGCGAGTTTCAAGAACCAGTGCGCGAACAACACGGCGATGAGCAGATGCGCGTAGACTTTCGTATAGATGCGGATGCGGCGATGAACCGCGCCGCTGGCGTGGGGAGTGTGGCGTTGCCGGTGGAACGTCAGAAAGATCAGCGCGAGGCCGAGCAGGACGAGACCGGAGACGAGCAACAGTCCGGCCGGATTCATCTGCCACGCCGCGCCTAATTGGCCGTGCAACGTGAGCAGGACGCTGCGCGTCAGGCCGCAGTTCGGGCACGGGAAATCGAACAGATGCTTGAACCAACACTCCCACTCCAACTCGCGCCCGGCGACCGACACCCGCCCGTCTCTGACCGACGCGAGCGCGCGCAGGAGGCCGAGCAGCAACAGCACGAGCGCGCCGGAGAGGCCGGGCGCGAGCGTCGTCCGGTTCATTAAATCTCGCGTCGGGTTGGTTCTGCTCATCAAACTTCGGCTCGACCTGCCAGCTCTGCGTCTTACTCGCCGCCCAAGCGATCATCACAAACTATAGCGCATTGCGATTGAGCTTAAGCGGAAGCATTCACCACGTAAGAGACAGCGAGCACAGAGAAAACCATTTGAGATGTCAAATTTGAGATAGCCTTCCGCTTCGTGGTCTTCATGTCCGCGCGGGAGTGTTCGACGCGGACAACCGGCCGGCGGCGTGTTTGACGAAACGCAAGCAGAGAGACGTTCCGAAAATTCCCCACAGCGCGCCCGTCAGCAGACGACGCGCGTTGTCGCCCTGCCCGCCGGTCACGGCGGCGTGTAACACGTCGAGCGGCAAGAGCAGCGCGAGGGCGAGGCTCATTCGCAGCGGCGGCACGCGCTTCTTCCACAGCAGCCAGACGAACAGCAGCAACGTACCACCTAAAATTCCCGCGCAACGCCAGCACAGAGGCAGTTGCGCGCCCCACAGGTGAGGCGAACGGGCGGGCAGTTGATGACACCACCAACTGCCCGCCCACATCAAGGCGCGATAAAAACTCTGTGCCGCCCCGTCGAAGATGATCACGCGGTTCGTTATTTGAAGTAGATCGGTTGGAACTGCCCGTTGGAGTTTTTCGCCGCCTCGTCCCAACTGTGGATCGCCGCCACGATGTTGATGATCGGCATGGCGATGAACAGGCAGATGCCGACGACGACGAACGTCAGGATCGTGGCGACGATGGCATAGGCGATAGTCCCGGCGAAGATGCCGATGCCGAGGCCGGCTTTGTTAGGCACGAACAGGAGGCCGAGGCCGGGGAAGAAAAAACTGACGAGGGCGGGCACGACGGGGTGCATCGGCTGATTGGCCGACGGCGTTTGCTGGTAGCCGGGCGTCATGTTCTGCCCGGCGTTATAAGCGGGGTAATTGGGCGGAGGCGGCTGCGGCGTGTAGCCGCCCGCGGGGTTGTAGGGGTCGGCGGCGGGCGGCTGGTTGTTCAAGTCGCCGCTCACGCGCCACGATTCGGGGGCGGGAGCGGGAGCGAGCGTCGCGCCGCAACTGACGCAAAATTTCGTTCCGTCAACGTTGTTCGTACCGCAAGAGGCACAAGTTGCCATTATCTTCTCCTTCAAGGGGGTGTTGAATTATTCGGGTCTTGAGCGTTCGTTAAATATTCGGAATCCAGAAATTCTGCCCGCGCTCGACGACGCGCTTGAGTCCGAGGGCGCGCAACTCTTTCTCACGAACGCCGAGAAAAGTAAAGTGCGGCAGATCGTGGAGCACGGTTTGAAACCAACCGTGGCGTGCCAGAATCTCGCGCACGCGTTCGTCGCGAAACTCCGTCGCGTCGAAAGCCAGCATCGCGAGATGCTGCGACGCGCCCGGCGCGGCCACCGACGACAGGATCGTCCGCGAGAAATCTTTGCTGAAAAAATTGCCGCGCTCTTCCTCTTGGAGCACGGCCGCGATCTGCTCGGCGCAGCAGAGCGAGCCGAGACGTTCGGCCTCGTCGGGCGCGAGCGCGTTGGCCGAAACCCAGTAGGCCAGCGCGGGCGTGACGCGCGACTCCCACAAGCGCAGCGTGTCGGCATAACTGCGTCGCGCCGCCTCCGCGCCTCCGCGCGGCGTGATCTCAAGGCCGTGCGCGTGCGCCTCGGCGCGCGCCGCGAGCAGCGCGTCGAGCGCGGCCGGTTGCAACTCTATCCGCGCGTCCGCGATGAGAGCCGCGCGCGGTTCGACCTCCGCCTGAAACCGCTCGCACTCTTCCTCGCTCCGAAACACGCAGCGCGGCGGCACGCGGACGAGGCTCGCATCGGCGATGAACATCGCGCCGTACTCCGCCAGCAACCGACGCTCGACCCCGTCCTTCGCGTCGCACAACGCTTCCGGCCTCATGCCGCGACCGGCGAGGGCGCGCACGAGCGCGGCGTAAAAAGGCGAGACGGTAAAATCGTCCTCTTGCGCTGCGGCCGGGTCGCGTTCGGGCGTGGCGGGGTGTTCGCTTTTTTTGCGCATGCGCGGTTGTGGTTACGTCGGGCGTGCCTTTACGGTTTAGATGTTCTCGCTTTTCGCGGGGCGCGCGGGCGTGATGTATGCTACCAAGAGTCGGGGCTGAACGAAAGAACCGGCGAAGGAATTTGCGCCGCGCGGCGGGGAAAACTCGATGGGGCGACTCGATCAATTTCGTGAAACGCTTGCCACCTATCGCAAGTACGGCTGGCAACTCGCGCGCGTGATGATGCGTCCCGACGCGCTCGCCGAACTGCGCGCCGCGACGGGCGGCGAAAACTTCGAAAGCCTCACGCCGCGCGAGTTTCCGGTTGACGCCTTGTGGTTCGTGCGTCCCGCGGGGGGCGGGCGCGAGGCTTGGGAACTGCGCCTCGTCGGCGAAACTCCCTACGCGCTCTTTGAACTCTTCGAGCCGGACGAGGAGGAGGAAGACCGCGAAGACGTGCGCCGCGAAATGGAAGCGAAGATGAAGGAGAGGCTGAACGTGGAATGAGAAGGCATTCAGAAAACAGAAGTCAGGAGTCAGAATGAAAGCGGCTTGCTCATCTTCTGACTCCTGACTTCTGTTTTCTGAATACTATCTGCTACGTTCGCCGTCCCATCTTGACCGGGATCGTGACGCGCTGCCCCTCCCGGTAGACCACGACGTTGACGGTGCTGGCGGGCTTGGCGCGGTTGATATAGCCGAACAGTCCCTCCTCGGTACGGACGGGCTTGCCGTCGAACTCGACGACGACATCGCCAACCTTGAGACCGGCCAGATCGGCGGGGCGGTTGGGATACACTTCGTCGAGGAGCATCCCGTGAATCTTCGTGCCCTCGACGGCCACGCGAGCCGCGGTCTCGATGCCGAGCATGCCTCTCTCTTTCGGCATAAAGGCATCGGAGTTGTAGGCTTCGCTTGACATGGTCGTCAGCTGCGCGGTCTTCGTCTCGCCGTCGCGGAGGAAAACGATCTCGACCGTCTTGCCGATGGGCGTTTCGCGCAGCATGTCTCTCAGGGTGTCTTCCCCTGTGATCGACTTTCCGTCAAACTTCGTGATGATGTCGCCGTCGAGGAGTCCCGCTTTTTCGGCGGGGCTGCCGGGCAAGGATTCTTCGAGGATCGCGCCTTGCGCCCCCTCCGTGTCGCCGAATTCCGACGCGCCGAAGAATGAGCGCGGTTGATTGCGCTCGGACTGTGATGCGATTCTCTGCTGCACCACCCCTCTCAACGCGCGGAACAGAAACACGCTGCCGACCACTCCGAGCGGAATCAGCAACAGGAACGCCAGCGCGAACGCCAGCCACTTCTTGCCCTTGCGGCGACGGCGCGCCGGACTCGAACCTTGCGGCTGCCCCGCCGCGGCGACCGGCGAGATCAGGGTGGTCTGCGCGCCCGCCGCGCCCGTGTGCGAATGATGGCCTGCGCCCATGCCGGACAGGTCGGCGACGCGGTCGAAGCGAACCGTCTCCACGTATTCGGCCATGCCCTCGCCGAGGCGATAGCCGCACGAGCGACAAAAGCGCAGCCCCTCCACGAGCGCCGCGCCGCAACTCGGACACATCTGGGGGGTCGCGCCGCCGCCGGCGGCCTCTCGTCCGGCGCGTTGAGTTTCGGTTTCCATAAGATTTTCCCTGTCCCGTGCTGGAATGGCGGACGCCCGAACGGCATCCGGTCACATCTAAGCGTCAGGAATTATACGCCAACTCGCGCACCCCGGTTGCACATTCATGCGCCCGCGGCATAAACTTTCGCGCGCGCGAAAAACAGCGTAGACCACGGCGCGGCCGGAAAGCGCGCCGACTATCCGATGAAAGAATGAGGCCCCGACTTGGAAGTAGTTAAAGCCCTCGCTGCCTTGCAGCCGCTCTACGGTAAAGACAACATCGAGATCGTGACCGGCGACGGCACGCGCGTGCGCGGTCTCGTCAAGAGCATGAAAACGACGCAAGCTCTGACCAAACCGAGCGTTAAAATCCAACGCGCCGACGGCGAGATCGTCAAGATCACCTTCGACACCATCAC
>DASQNL010000490.1:0-3804 GCA_035644995.1 Pyrinomonadaceae bacterium
CTGCTTGCGGCTCGTGATGTCGCGCGCCACGCCGCGCACGCCCAACGGCTCGCCCGCGCGCGTGCAGACGAGCGACATGTTGAACTCCAGCCAACGCCGTTCGCCGTTGGCGTTCCGTGCTTGCGCCTCCTCGCGCCGCACGCCCTCGCCGCGCAGTTGCTTGATCGACTCTCTGACTCCCGCCTCGCCGACATCCAATTTGAACACCGTGGCGAGATGCTGCCCGTTCAACTCCTCCGACCGGCGGCGGCGGCTGAAGAGAAGACCGGCGGCGTTGAGGCTGGTGAGCCGCCCTTCGAGGTCGTGCGTGTAGATGATGTCGTTCGCCTGCTCGACGATGTCGCGGTAGTGGGCTTCGACGCGGGCGCGCTCCAACAGGCGCGCCACCTGCGCCACGAGGCGCGGCGGGTTGAAAGGAGCTTCGAGGTAATCGTCCGCCCCGGCCTGGAGTCCTTCAAGCGCGGTTTCGGTGTCTTTGCGATGCGCGCTGATCAAGATGATGGGCGTGAGGTGGAGGCGCGCGTCGGCGCGCAGGCGGCGACAGAGTTCGATGCCGTCGAGATGCGGCATCATGACATCGCTGATGATGAGGGCGGGAAGTTCGCGGCGCGCGAGTTCGAGACCTTCGAGGCCGTCGGCCGCCACGAGCACGCGGTATCCGGCCTGTTGCAACACGACGCCGGTGAGCGCGAGCGCGTCGGGCGAGTCGTTGACGATGAGGACGGCCGCTTCCGACTCTTCGATGGGCATGGACGATCCTGTCTGCCGCGGCGATGCTCTGTCGCCGGGCGTCAGCTCCGTAGCCGCTCGACGAGGTTTAAGAGGTCGCGTGGGTTGATGGGCTTCGTCAAAAAAGCGTTGAAGCCGCATTGGAGCGCGCGTTCGCGATCTTCATACATGGAAAAGCCGGTGACGGCGATCATCGGCGTGGCCTGGTATTCGGGCAGCGCGCGCACGGCTGCCGCGAGTTCGTAGCCGTTCATGCCGGGCATGCCGATGTCCGAGACGACCACGTCGAATCGCCCGGCGCTCGCCGCGGCAAGCCCCTGCGCGCCGGAGTAAACCATCACTACTTCGTAGCCCGCGTACTGGAGGAGAATCGCCAGCATCTCCGTCACATCCGGGGCGTCGTCGATCACGAGGGCGCGCGGCCGACGCCGATCATCGCGGGGCGCGTCGCCGAGCGGGGAGGGGCGGTTCGAGAGTCCCGCGTTGTCGCCGTCGGTATCCGTGAACGGGTTCGCGCCGGGGGCGAACATAACGACTGTACAGGACGCGGCAGCAGTCGCACGTGCGACGGTTTCAGCGGCAGCCAGCATCTCTTATCTCTCCCTTTCGGCTCGCGCGGCCTTGGCAACTGGAAAGTAAGTTGTGAATCGTGAAGCGAAAAAAGATTCGCTCGCCGATGATCACAATACTTCTCGCTCACGCGTCGTGCTCGTCCGGCTCAGACTTCGGCCGTTTGAGCAGCGCGTCCACCGTGGCGACCAGCGTGGCCGGGTCGAACGGTTTGGCGAGATGTGCGTTGAACCCCGCGGAGAGGGCGGCGTCCACGTCTTTCTGGGCGGCGTAGCCGGTCAACGCGAGCGCGGGGACATCGCGCAAGTGAGGCATCCGGGTGCGCAGCAAGTTCAACAACTCATAACCGTCAATGTTAGGAAGACCAACGTCGGAGATGATTATATCAAAGTGCTCGTCGGCTGCAATGCTGAGAGCCGCTTCGGGCGCGGCGCAGGCCGTCGTGCGGAAGCCGCGCACCTCGAACGTGACGCGCAACATTTCGAGCGTGTCGGGCGCATCCTCGACGAGCAAGACGTGGCACGCGCCTTCAATCGCGCCCGACTCCGCGGCGGCCGTCGCGTCGCGGGCGGGCGCGGCCGGTTGCGCCTGTGGCACGAGCGGCAAGCTCACCGTGAAGCGGCTGCCGCGCGCCGCGCCCGCGCTCGTGGCGGCCACCGTCCCGCCGTGCGCCTCGACGAAACTCTTGACGAGCGCGAGGCCGATCCCCAATCCGCCGTGCATCTTCGTCGTGGACATGTCCTGCTGCCGGAAACGGTCGAAGACAAAGGGCAGAAACTCCGGCGAGATGCCCTCGCCTTCGTCTTCGACGTGGATGCGCGCCCGGCCTTCCGCGATTTCGCAGGCGACCCGCACGCGGCTTCCGTCCGGCGAAAACTTGACCGCGTTCGTCAAGAGATTCCAGAAGACCTGCACGAGCCGCGTGCGGTCGCCGGAGACGACGGCGTCTTCCGCGCCGGGGCGCAGCGCGAGTTCGAGCCGGATGTTCTGCTGCGCGGCGCGCGGACGCACGGTTTCGATGGCCTCGGCCAGCATCGAGTCGAGAGCGACGGGCAGCGTGTCGATGCGCATCTTGCCGCTCAGGATCGCCGACATGTCGAGCAGGTCGTTGATGAGGTGCGAGAGCGATTGCGAGTTTTTGCCGATGACGGCGAGGCCGTGCGTGATGTCGGCGGCGGCGAGTTGGCCGCTCGACATCATGTGAACCCAGCCGATGATGGGCGTCAGGGGCGTGCGCAGTTCGTGCGAGAGCGTGGCGAGAAATTCGTCTTTGGCGCGATTGCCCTCTTGCGCGCGCAGGTAGAGACGCGCGTTGTCGATGGCGAGCGCGGCGCGGCGGGCGAGTTCGCGCGCCAGCGCAAACTCGTCTTCGCCGTAGCGGCGCGCGCTCTCGGAACTGATGAAGGTGAGCGCGCCGATGGTGCGGCCGCGCGCGGTGAGCGGCGTGATCATCGCCGCCTTGATGTCGAACTCCTTGAGCATCTTGATCTCGGCGGGGTCGCGGATGACGGCCTGCCACAGTTGTTCCGAGATTTCGGGAAACATCTCCGGCTGACCCGTGCGCAAGACTTTCGCGATGGTGTGCGGCGTGTTCAGGTCGAGCGGAAAGCGGCGTTGCATGTCGCGCCAGGCGGCCTCGCGGTCGGGGTCTTGGTGCGCCACGACCATGCGGCGGATCGAGCCGTCGTCTTCGAGCATGTGGACGAGGCAGTAGTCGGCCACGTAAGGCACGGCGAGGCGCGCCACCGATTCCAGCGTCAACTCGTAGTCGAGCGAAGAGGCGAGCATCGCGGTCGCATCGTTGAGGAAGCGTTCGGCTCCTTCGGCGCGCTTGCGCTCGGTGATGTCCTGAACGTTGGCGGCGCGATAGAGCACTTCGCCGTGCTCGTCTTTGAAGACCGTCACGTCGGCGAGGACGGGAAAGCGCGCGCCGTCTTTGCGAATGTGCGTCGACTCGTAAACGTGATGTCCTTTTTCGTGAACGGCGCGAATGTGTTCGGGCAGATGCGGTCTTTCTTCGGGGGCGAAGGTGTCGGCGAGCGATTTGCCGAGCATCTCCTCGACGGTGTAGCCGTGCATGCGCGCGAAGGCCGGGTTGACGGCTTCGAGCGTGCCCGTCGTCGGGTCGGCCATCGCGACGCCCCAACCCGCGTGCTGAAAAATCTGCTCCCAACGCTGCAACTTTTCCAAAGCCTCCTTGCGCTCGGTGATGTCCATCGTGACGCCGCGCATCCCGACGGGTTGCCCGGCCTCGTCCCTGATGGCGAGCGAGTGCGCCTCCACCCACACGGCGCGGCCGTCTTTCGCCATCCAGCGAAATTGATTCGTGCCCACTTTGCCGCTCGCGAAGGTGGCCGAGGCGGTGCGCGCGGCGCGCTCGCGGTCGTCCTCGTGAACGATGGAGAGCCAGAAATTAGGCGTGGCGAGCCATTCCTCGACCGTGTAGCCGAGCATCGTCTCCACGTAATCGCTGACGAAGTTGATGCGCTGGTTCGACTCGTCCGG
>DASQNL010000491.1:0-2690 GCA_035644995.1 Pyrinomonadaceae bacterium
ATCTACGGCTTGACGCGCGGCAGTTACGGCGGCATCGCGCTGGCGTTGCTCGGCGCGAGCCTCGTCCATCGCGGCACGACCGGGCATTGTTACGCCTACGATGCGGCGGGTTTGAACACGGCGAAGAAAGCGGGCGACAACCCGTTTGTGAGCGTCGAGGGCGGGCGCGGCGTGAAGGTCGAGAAAAGCGTGACGATCAACAAGTCGCCCGGCGAGTTGTACAACTTCTGGCTCAACTTCGAGAACCTGCCGCGCTTTATGAATCACCTGGAGGAAGTGCGCGTGACGGGCGACGGGCGTTCGCACTGGGTGGCGAAAGGGCCTGCGGGCACGAGCGTCGAGTGGGACGCGGAGAGCTACAACCTGAAAGAGGGCGAGATGATCGCGTGGCGTTCGCTCGAAGGCTCGCAGGTGGCGAATGCCGGTTCGGTGCATTTCACGCCCGCGCCGGAGGGGCGGGGAACGGAAGTGCGCGTCGTCTTGAAATATGATCCGCCGGCGGGCGTGCTCGGCGCGTGGGTGGCGAAACTGTTCGGCGAAGCTCCCGAACAGCAGATCGAGGACGACCTGCGTCGCTTCAAGCAACTGATGGAGGCGGGCGAGACGGCGACCGTCACCGGTCAGACTTCCGGGCGCACCGCGAAAGCGTAAAGGCATAGGGCGAAGGGGTAAAAGGGAAGGGGTAAGGGGAAAAGGTTAAAGAAGCAATTGCTTGTTTTCACCTTTCCCCTTACCCCTTTCCCTTTCACCCTTTGCTTTCAAAAGGAGACGGCGACGGAATGAAAGCTCTGTGCTGGTTCGGCAAAAACGATGTGCGGGTCGAGGATGTGCCCGAACCGAAAATTCTCAACCCGCGCGACGCCATCGTCAAGATCACGCGCACGGCGATCTGCGGCTCCGACCTGCATCTCTTGGACGGCTACATCCCGACGATGGAGCGCGGCGACATCCTCGGCCACGAGTTTATGGGCGAGATCGTCGAGGTGGGCGGCGCGGTTAAAAATCTGAAAGTCGGCGACCGCGTGGCCGTGCCCTTCACGATCTCTTGCGGCAACTGTTTCTACTGTCAACGCGAACTCTGGTCGCTCTGCGACAACACGAACCCGAACGCCGCCATCCCCGAAAAACTCTACGGCTCCGCCACCGCCGGACTCTTCGGCTACTCGCACATGACGGGCGGCTACGCGGGCGGTCAGGCCGAATATGCGCGCGTGCCCTTCGCCGACGTGGGGCCGGTTAAAATTCCCGACCATCTCGAAGACGAGCAGACGCTCTTTCTCACGGACATCTTCCCGACCGGCTACATGGCGGCCGAGAACTGCGACATTCAACCGGGCGACACCGTCGCCGTCTGGGGCTGCGGCCCCGTCGGGCAGTTCGCCATCAAGAGCGCGTACCTTTTAGGCGCGTCGCGCGTCATCGCCATCGACCGCGTGCCGGAGCGCATCGAGATGGCGCGCACCGAAGGCCGCGCCGAGACGCTCGACTTCGACGACGAATACATCTTCGACAAGTTGAAGGAGATGACCGGCGGGCGCGGCCCCGATTCGTGCATTGACGCCGTCGGCATGGAAGCGCACGGCGGCGGGTCGTTCGACGCGTATCTGGATAAGGCGAAGGCGGCGGCCTATCTCGCCACCGACCGGCCGCACGCCCTGCGCCAGGCGATCCATTCCTGCCGCAAGGGCGGCACGGTTTCCGTCCCCGGCGTCTACGGCGGCTTCCTCGACAAGATTCCTTTCGGCGCGGCCTTCCAGAAGGGCTTGACCTTCAAGATGGGACAGACGCACGTGCAGAAATATCTGCGGCCGCTCTTGAAGTTGATCGAGGACGGCAAGATCGATCCCTCGTTCGTCATCACCCATCGCATGCGGCTCGAAGACGCTCCGCAGGGCTATCACATCTTCAAACACAAGCAGGACAACTGCATCAAGATCGTGCTCAAGCCCTGAGCAACGCCTGCGGCCGAAGCAACGTCATAATGTGTTAATGGGCGACGCACTACGCCCGCCGGAGTCCGTGTCTTTCACCTCCCTTCGTAGCCCACAATTTGCGCCGGGGCTGGTCGTCAATCGCCCCTGACGGCAGGATGGGATTTGACCGCGCGGCCGCTTATCTCAACCCACGCAAAATTGATAGAGTCCGCAGGGATATGCTATTTTGTACGCGAAGATTGAAGCTGTGCTCCCCGGTTTCTGCCACTCCTCGCAGCTCCCGCCACAGCGCTCACGGCAACCACTCTAATAATAGTTTGTAAGTTTATCGCGAGGTAATTTCTATGCGTTCGATCTCCCATGCCACGGCCTTTTCGGGCGAAGAATCGAGAAGGCGGCTCAACCCTCTGTTCACCCTGTCGGCCGCGTTCCTCATGCTGTTGTGCGGGACGACGCTCGTCCCGGCGCAGAACGCGACCTTGGTGAGCGTCAATAAAAACGGCTCGAACAGCGGCAACGGCCTGTCCGCCACTTCGTCCGGAACGGTCAGCGCGGACGGGCGTCTGGTCGCCTTCGTGAGCAAGGCCGGCGACCTCACCGCGGTCGCGGATGACAACGCCACTTACGACGTGTTCGTCCGAAATCTCACGACGGGCGTAACCACTTTAGTGAGCATGAATGCTTCCGGCATGGGAGCCGGAAACGGGGTGTCCGGCGTGACGGGCAACATAGACTTTCCCGCCAACTCCCTCTGGC
>DASQNL010000492.1:0-8573 GCA_035644995.1 Pyrinomonadaceae bacterium
GCAGCCGGGCAACATCCTCCGCGTCTTCGAGCGCGGCGGCAGGCGTCGTCTCGAAGTGGGCTTGCCCGACCGCGAGGAAGAACCCGGCAAGCCCGACAAGGGCTTGAGCGCGCGCGGCCTCGGCACGCAGCAACGCACCGACCCCGTCTATCTCGGCATCCAGAAGACGCGCCTCTTAGACCCCACGCTCAACCACCTCGGCACGAACGACCACCCCGGCGATTATCGCTCGTCCGGTTGCACGGCCTGCCACGTCGTCTACGCCAACGACCGCAGCCCGGTCAATTCCGGTCGCTACGCCAAGTTCGGCAACCTCGGCACGACCCAGACCGCAGATACCAGTATCCCGCGCGGCGAACCCGGCCACCCCATCAAGCACCAGTTTACCAACGCCATCCCCACCTCGCAGTGCATGACCTGCCACATGCACCCCGGCACGAACATGGTCGCCACCTACACGGGCTTTACGTGGTGGGACAACGAGACTGACGGCGATAAGATGTACCCGGCCAAGCAGGTCACGCCTTCACAGGACGACGAGCAGGAGAAGCTCGAACGCAACCCCGAAGGCGCGCAGTTGCGCGGCCTCTGGTCGATGCGCAAGTGGAAAGACCGCGCCGCGCCCGACGACTTCCTCGTCAAGACGGGCGAACCCGGCGGCGAGTTCGGCAAACAACTCAAGCAGACCGCCTTCGCCGACTATCACGGCCACGGCTGGCTCTATCGCGCCGTCTTCAAACGCGACCGCGCCGGCAACATGCTCGACGGCTACGGCAAGCAGATCAAAACCGTCACGCCGAAAAAACTGGCCGACGCCGTCGCCTTCTCCGGCGACGGCGCGTACAAGTCAGGCCAGCCCGTCCACCTCAAAGACATCCACCTCGAAAAAGGCATGCACTGCGCCGACTGCCACTTCCGCCAGGACGCGCACGGCACGGGCATCCTCTACAACGAGCCTCGCGCCGCCATCGAGATCAACTGCACCGATTGCCACGGCACCATCCGCGAACGCGCCAAACTCCTGACCACCGGCCCCGCCGCCGGGCAAGGCATCGAAGGCGGCAAACTCGTGGACAAAGAGCGCGGGCGCAACTTGCGCGCGCCCCGCAGCGGAAACCGCGACATCTCGCGCAACCTCTACGCGCGCGACGAGGCGGGCGGCAAGATTCCGCTCTTTGAACTCGCGCCCGCCGCCGGTTTGAAGAAGAAGATCAAGACGGAGGACGGCCGCGAGGTCGAGGTCGAACTCAAGGCGGGCGAGATCGTGCAGAACTCCATCGTCGAGCCGGGCAAGTGGTGGCGCGTCAAGCAGACGATTGACAGCATCGACCCCGCATCGCCCGACTACAACGAACTCTCGCGCTACGCCAAGACCGTCCGCAAGGACAATCGGACTTGGGGCGACGTGCCCGAAAAAGACGAACAGCTCGCGCACGCCGATAACCAGATGACCTGCTTCTCGTGCCACTCGTCTTGGATGACGAGTTGCTTCGGCTGCCACCTCTCGATGAAGTCCAACCGCAAGACGCCCAACCGCCACAACGAGGGCGACGATTCGCGCAACTACACGACCTACAACTTTCAGGTCTTGCGCGACGACGTGTTCATGCTCGCGCGCGACGGCACGGTGACGGGTCATCGCGTCGCCCCGGCCGCCTCGCGCTCGGCCGTCCTCGTCAGTTCGCAGAACCAGAACCGCGAGTGGATTTACTCGCAGCAGCAGACCATCTCGACGGAAGGTTTCAGCGGGCAGGCGTTCTCCACGCACGTTCCGCACACCGTCCGCGCCACCGAAACCAAAGGCTGCACCGATTGCCACGTCTCGAAGGAGAACAACAACAACGCGTGGATGGCGCAACTCCTGATGCAGGGGACGAACTTCGTCAACTTCATGGGTCGCTACGTCTACGTGGCCGCCGAGCACTCGCTCGAAGCCGTGCCCGTCACCGAGCGCGAAGACCCGCAAGCCGTCATCGGCAGCACCCTGCACAAACTCGCCTACCCCGACAGCTACAAAAAGTTTGTCGCCGGGGGGCGGGAGTTGAAGGAGTTCTACGAGCACCCCGGCAACCCGGAAGTTTTGCAGGTGCAGATGCGCGGCGAGTATGCCTACGTCGCGGCGGGCGCGGGCGGCCTGCGCATCTACGACATCGCGCAGATCGATCACAAGGGCTTCTCCGAGCGCATCACCACCGCGCCCGTCTCGCGCTTCGGGCAGCGGTTCTGGGTGAAGACGAAGTACGCGACGGCCGTCGCCGCGCCATCGACGCTCGCGCTCGACCCCGCGCGCACGCGCCTCCCCGAAAATCAGGAGCAAGCGATTCACCCGCTCTACGGCTATCTCTACGTCGCCGACAAATACGAGGGCTTAGTCCTCGTCGGCGCGGCCACCCTGCTCGACGGCGACCCGCTCAACAACTATCTCAAGCGCGCTTTGACGTGGAACCCGAACGGCGCGCTCGACGGTGCGAACAACATTCAGATCGCCGGGACGCACGCCTATATCACCACCGACAAGTCGCTCGTCATCGTCAACATAGACGACCCGTTGCAGCCGAAACTGGTCAAACAGTTCGCGCTTCATCACCCGCACTCGGTCGCCATCCAATTCCGCTACGCCTTTGTCGTAGATGAAGAAGGCTTCAAGGTGATCGACGTAACCACCCCGGCGGACGCGCACCTCGTCGAAGGCGCGGAGGTGAAACTCTCGCACGCCCACGATGTTTACGTGGCGCGCACTTATGCCTACGTCGCCAACGGCAAAGACGGCATCGCCATCATCAACGTCGAGCGGCCGGAACAACCCAAGCTCCAGCAGATGTACGACGCCGACGGCAAGCTCAACGACGCGCATCAGGTGAAAGTCGCAATGACGAACGCGAGCCTCTACGCCTACGTCGCCGACGGCCGCAACGGCCTGCGCATACTTCAACTGACCGACCCCGAAACCTCCGTCACCTACGCGGGTTTTAGCCCGCGCCCCGACCCCAAGCTGATCGCCACGTTCAAAACCACCGGCCCCGCCGTCGCCATCTCCAAAGGTCTCGACCGCGACCGCGCCGTGGACGAGAGCGGCAATCAACTCGCCGTCTTCGGCCGTCGCGGCGCGCGCCCCTTCAACCTCGAAGAGTTGCGGCGCATGTACCTGTTGGACGGCAAACTCTACACCGTCACCGATAACCCGACCACGCCCGCCAACGATTTCAAAGGGGGCGGGGTGAAGTCGGGGGGCAACCGGCCGGAAGCGACACCGGAAAAGGCCGTCTCCGCGGACGGCGTCTCCTCGAACATGTCAATCTTCACCCTGCGACGGGCGGCCATGCCGGCCAAACTCGTCGGCGGGGGGTTCGGCCTCCTGCTCGCCGGGTTGGGACTGTATAGACTACGAAGATTGCGTCGGAACACTTAAAAGCTGTTTGAGAAGTCCCGGCAGGGACGGTTGATAATAGCCCGGCGATTTATCGCCGGGGATAAGTCGAAGGATAAAGATTGAGTCCCGTAGGGACGATTGAATGTGAATAACTTCAATCGTCCCTACGGGACTCAATCTATAAAGGGTTTACGATCTCCGGCGCTAAAGCGCCGGGCTATTATCAACTGTCTCTATGGGACAAGAAGCGGTCTACTTTTCAACATGTGAGCTACGTCGTCCGCCGCATCCACTCGATGCAGCGTTCGAGGTGCTCGTGCATCGTCTCGGCCGTGTCCGAATGGATGCGCCCGTGGCCGGGCAGCACCCATTCGAAACGCTTGGAGAGCAGTTTCTCCATCGAACGCGTCTGCTCCTCCCACGAATACCACGCGACGCTGCGGAAGGCCGTCAGCGTCTCGCGCGCAGGCGACCACGCGAGATGATCGCCCGTGAAGAGATACTTGTCGCGGTAGAGCAGCAGCATGTGGCCGCGCGTGTGGCCGGGCACGGGGATGACGCGGAGTTCCCCGTCGAGCGCGACTTCCGCCTCGCCCTCGATAATGCGCTCGATGCCGCGTCGCTCCGCGCCGTCCGCCGCGTGCATGATGCGCGTGCAGCCGAAACGCGCGGCGTACTTCTCGTGGTCGGCGATGTCGTCGGCGTGCGTGAGAAACATTTGCCTGACGCCGCCCAAACGTTCGATGCGCTTGACGAGTTGGGAGGCGAAGCGCGGCGAATCCACGAGGACGTTGCCGCCCGCTTCATCCGGCCGCACGATCAAATAACTCCACGCGCCGAAACTCGCTTCGGACGTGAACCCGCAGAAGTAGACATTCTCGGAGACGCGCGCGGGGTAGGCGTCCACGGCGGCGCGCGTGTCGTGGCGTTCGAGGGTGCCGATGGAAGCGGTCGGGCAAGCGACGAGAGCCATCAGCGCGCGCCCGGTCTCGGCTGCCGTGGCGGGCTGGCGGTAGACGCTCGATTGCTCGCCGTGGTCGCGAAACGTCGCGGGGGCAATCTGCCGGCACGCGTCGCAGTCGATACACGTCGCGTCCACGTAAAAATCGCCCGCGACGTTCTCCGGCAAGCGTTGTGCGACTAAGGCCATGCGGATAGTTTCAGGTTTCAGAGGGAAAGTTTCAAGTTTCAGGTTTCAAGTTTCAAGTTCGGAAACGCAGCGGCCTGTTCCTGAAACTTGAAACCTGAAACCTGAAACCTGAAACCCGCTCTCAGATGCGTTTCAGCAGTACGAGGATGATAATGATTAAGAGAATGATGCCGAGCGTGCCGCTCGGAAAATATCCCCAGTTCCGGCTGTGCGGCCAGCGCGGAAACGCACCCAGCAGCAGGATGATCAAGATCACGATCAGGATGGTGGTCATAACATTTCTCCTCTCTCGAAGTTTATCGTCACGAATCGTTACCGGGTGAATTTTGCGGACAAAGAAGCGTATCGGCGGAGAGCTTATGCCCGGCTTCGGCCGCCGGTCAATGTTTTTGTTCCGCGCTCGTCATCACCGCCTTCAACGCTTCTCTTTCCGCCCGTCGAGATAATCGAGCAGCACGTTCGACATGACCTTGACGCCGACGACGAGGCTCTCTTCGTCCACGTCGAACTCCGGCGTGTGCCAACCGGCCGTGATGCCGCGCGCGCGGTTGCCGACGCCGAGGAAGAAGTAGAAACCGGGCACGACTTTCTGGAAGTAGGAGAAATCTTCGGCGGGCATGAAGGGCTTGAGCGCGAGCGCGTTCTCCGCGCCGACGACGCGGCGAATGGTGGGCAACATCTGCTCGACGAGCCGTGGTTCGTTGTACGTGACCGGGTTGCTGCCCTCGAAGTTCAACTCGAACGTCGCGCCGTAGGCGGCGGTGACGTGGGTGAGCGTCTCGCGCATCAACTCGATGGCGCGCTCGCGCACGGCGTCGTTGTGCGTGCGCATCGTGCCGGTCAGTTTCACTTCGTTCGCGATGACGTTGAAGCGCGTGCCGCCCTGGATCGTGCCGACGGTGATGACGAGCGGTTCGAGCGGGTCGATGCGGCGGCTGCGGATGTGTTGCAGCGCGAGCACGCATTCGGAGGCGACGACCACCGCGTCCACGCCCAACTGCGGCTGCGCGCCGTGTGCGCCCTTGCCGCGGATAACGATATTGAAGGTGTCGGACGAGGCCATCGCCGCGCCGGAGTGGTAGCCGATCTGTCCGGCCTGCACGTTCGGTTCGGTGTGGAGGCCGAAGATGGCCTGCGGGCGCGGGTTCTCCAGCGCGCCCTCCTTGATCATCAAGGGCGCGCCGCCCTCCTCGCCCGCGGGCGGCCCTTCTTCCGCGGGCTGGAAGATGAACTTGACCGTGCCGCTCACCTCCGCGCGCATCCGGCTCAAGACTTCCGCGACGCCCAGACCGACGGTCGTGTGGACATCGTGGCCGCAGGCGTGTTTGACGCCCGGCGTCCGCGATTTGTAGGGCACGTCGTTCGTCTCCTGAATCGGCAGCGCGTCCATGTCGGCGCGCACGGCGACGGCGCCGCCCGGCCGCCCACCCTTGAGCACGGCGACGACGCCGTGGCGCGCGACGTTCGTCCGCACGTCGTCGAAACCGAGCGACTTCAGGCGTTCGGCGACGATGCGGGAGGTGCGCTCCTCACGGTTGGAGAGTTCCGGGTGCATGTGAAAGTCGCGCCGCTGCGCGACGAGTTGCGGGCGCAGGGCTTCCGCCGCCTGCGCGATGCGCCCCTCGCGCGTCGCGGTCTGAGCGTTCGCACGCGGCGTCGCACTCGGTGGCGGCCTAGTCGCGCTTCGTTGCACCTGCGCGGGCGCGTGCAGGGAGAATGCGAGCAACAGGGCGAGAAGTTTTAAGTGTCTTTTCGTCATGGTGGTCAGAGGGCTTTCATGAGCGGCTTGTCTTTCAACTTCGCCGACGGCTTTCGCTTGCAACTTGTCATGGAAATTTGCGCGCATCATACCGCACGTTGCGGCCGTTAGCCACGTACTTTTTCGCCCCCGGCAAAGTAAAAGGGCGACGCCGCTAAATGCTTAGCGGCGTCGCCCCGGAACGGTCGCGTAGATTTTTAACTACTTGCCCGTGTTGAAGAACTGGATGCAGTCCCCTTGATTTTTGAACACCGGGTCGTTGAAGCGCGTGAACCCGCCGTTCTTGCATTGCTCTTTGGTGGACGGTTTCGTGCTCGTGTCGCAGGCGTCGCCGATGCCGTCGCCGTCCGTATCAATCTGGCCGGGGTTGGCCGTGAAGCGGCAGTTGTCCGCGGTGTCCAACACACCGTCGTTATCGTCGTCGGCGTCGCAGGCGTCGCCGATGCCGTCGCCGTCATTGTCGGCCTGATTGGCATTTGCATTGAGCGGGCAGTTGTCTGAGCCGTCAAGCACGCCGTCGTTGTCGTCGTCGCCGTCGCAGACATCGCCCGTGCCGTCCGCGTCGGTGTCAGCCTGGTTGGCATTCGCCGTGAAGGGGCAGTTGTCGGCCGTGTCGAGGATGCCGTCGTTATCGTCGTCGGCGTCGCAGGCATCGCCCTCGCTGTCGCTGTCGTTGTTCGCCTGATCGGCATTAGATGTGAGCGGGCAGTTATCCGCTTCGTCCGCGATGCCGTCGTTGTCGTCGTCCGTGTCGCAGGCATCGCCGAGCGTGTCGCCGTCCGTATCAATCTGGCCGGGGTTGGCCGTGAGACGGCAGTTGTCGTCGCCGTCGGCAACGCCGTCGTTGTCGTCGTCGTTGTCGCAGGCGTTACCCAGCCCGTCGCCGTCCGTGTCGATTTGGTCGGGGTTGGCGGCCGTCGAGCAGTTGTCCGCGTCGTCGAGCACGCCGTCGTTGTCGTCGTCGGCGTCGCAGGCATCGCCCTCGCTGTCGCCGTCAATGTTCGACTGGTCGGCGTTCGAGACGTTCGGGCAGTTGTCAGCGTCATCCATGACGCCGTCGTTGTCCGTGTCTTTGACCAACTCGAAGTTGTAGGTCACGCAATCGAAGGTGAACGAATCGACGCTGCTGGTGAGGCCGGCATTTCCGCTGCCCTGATTGAGGCCGATCCCGCCGGTGATGACGGCGTCGGGGTTGTTCGCGACGATCTGGCTCCAAGTCCTCAAGCACGAAGTGGACGCGCCCGCACACTGGCCGTTGATGGGTTGTGTAGACCACCAGCGTCCGCTGCCGTTGGCGATCCATTCCTGCCATTCGCCGTTCACGACCGGATGCTGAGACAAGTTATACACCGGCTCAAATACGAGCGTCGTGAAACCACCGGCCGCCGCGCCGTTGAAATCAACCTGCAAGTTGAGCGCGGTCAATTGTGAACCGCTGCCGGCCGTGCGATAGGTCGAATATTTTAAGTTGTCAATGTCGCCCAGCTTGGTGCCGAGGTGGTCGTAATTGAACAGATACACCTTTTCGCCGCTGCCGACGGTAGTCGCCCGGAAACTTCCGTCGCCGGCCGGGGGATCGCCGGGGCCTGCCACGAACGCGCCCGCCGAGGGAGGCGTGCCGACGCGCGTGTACAACACCCAGTCGTCCGTGGGCGCGGTGCCTTCAACCTGACGCGTCACGTCCGCCTCGGTCACCACCGTCTCGGTAGGGGTGGGGCAACCCGCGACCGCCGCGGAGGTGGACAAGGCGGCGAAACCAATCGTGCCGGCGGCCAAAGCGGCGACGGCCACAACTAAACTGAGCAGAAACAATCTGGAAAATTTCATCTTTACTCTATCTCCTTCAGGGGGAAACGGCTGCGCGGCAACGCAGCGTGGGGGATTGAATTTGGGGAGCGACGATCAACAAACTCCCACGGCTAAACACGAACTACTTAATCTTGCGTCAACCGGAAATGAAAGCCCTCGCCTGTGGGGCTTCGCCCGCTAAATCCTGTTTGACCGGCGTACAACTGTAGTCGAATTTGGATTGTTACCTGTCGGACGGAAGGAAAAACCTGCGCGGCCTTACGCTTTAGACAGAAATGGTTGACAAGCACCTTCCGAACGCATGCGGCAAACATCGGAAGGATGTGATCGGGCGTTGGTCGAATAAGCCCGCGAACTTTAGTTCAAGTGTTATCACCTGTCAACGTGGTACGGCGATCATAAACGGCGAATGGCCGGGGGGTTCCAACTCAGCTTCCGGCTTTGAAGTGTTTGGCGAGTTCGCGTTTGAGCAGTTTGCCGGTCGG
>DASQNL010000493.1:0-11176 GCA_035644995.1 Pyrinomonadaceae bacterium
TCTGTTCAGGAGGTCGGTAAAGCGCCGCCAAAAAGGGCTTATGGATGACCTCTGTTGGCTTAACTTTAGGCTATAATGGCACGGCATAAAGTTTTTTCAGAGGAAGCAGCACTTCTTCATTTCTACCTCCTGAACAGTAACGATTGATGGTGTCTGTTCAGCTATTGTGTAAAAGCGGGCAAACGAACGAACTCGGCAGCGAGTTTAGATTCCAACGAGTACAAGCGGCTAACGACTTGCCTTGATGTCATAAGCCCATAATGTGCCGAGATCGCGTATGTAGAGTCTCCCGTGAGCAATGACGGGATACGCGAATGCTCCCTCCGGATACGTCCCCACCTGTTTCTTCTTCGGCTGAGCCGGGGGAGTGAATCGTCCCTTTTCCCGATACGCGTCGGGGGTCGCCTCCACCAATGCAACCTCTCCATTGATCCCATGAAGATATAAATGTCCATCTGCGTAGGCTATCGACGCCCAGCCGATAGTCTCAGCCTGCCATCTCACCTTTCCCGTCGTGAAATCAGCCGCCACCAACTTTTGACCGACTTCCGTCCCATAAAGATTTTTACCAATCACGACCGCTCCGCCCATGCCGTTCGGAAGCCCGCGCTCGAAGTAGACCTGCTCGGCGGCAACTCCGCTGCCGTTCAATTTGAAACGCACGAGTCCGCCTCCAACGCCGAGCGCACCGCAGTACACATGTCCGTCATGGCCGACCGGCGTGAAATACTGCGCCGGCCCCTTGGCAACCTCTTTGTAACGCCAGAGGAACTGGCCGGTCTTCGCGTCAACTCCCACCATGCCTTTGCTCAATAACTGCACGTATTGTTTGCGCCCGCCGCCTTGCACGACGATGGCCGATGCATAACCCGCGGGGTCGCCGCCGGGAATGGCCGACTTCCAGATAACCGCGCCCGTCTTTTTGCTAAGCGCCGCCATCGTGGCCTGCGCGCCGCCGGGAGTGACGACAACGACATCGCCGTCAACCAAAGGAGACTCTGCATAAGCCCATTCGCCCGGCTGGCCGCCGAACTCTTTCCGAATACTCTTCTGCCAGCGAATCTTGCCGGTTTTGGCTTCGAGGCAGACGAGGTCACCGTCCGATCCCAGCGCGTAGATGAAATTTCCGTCAACGGTAGGAGTAGACCGAGCTTTCGCGTAAGGCGGATTCTGATTCGGGTTGCCGACGTTCCCGACGCGCGTCGTCCAGATAGGTTTTCCATCCTGAGTTGAGAGAGCCTGAACAAACTCATTCTCCATGCCACGATTGCTCATCAGGTAGATACGCGTTCCGACAATGGCGGGCGTTGAATAGCCGTCTCCTATGTCGTTCACTTGCCAGAGAAGTTTCGGCCCTCCGGCCGGCCATTGTTTAAGCAGGCCGCGCTCCTGCGATATTCCGTCGCGTTCCGCGCCGCGCCATTGAGGCCAGTCGGAAGACGAAGCAGCCATGTTGGCAGACCCCGTAACAGACACGGCTAAGAAGCATAAACAAAACGCTGTAACGGTAGTCAGCAATCGTAAATTCATATCTTCTCCTTACCGGCTATTGTCGCTGCCTCTGAAGCCTACCTCTTCATTGATACGGTCGGTTTCACTAGATGTTCCGTCTCACAGGGCTGGGGGGCTGTGGCAGCAACGTCGGGCATGTGGCCGCGCATCAAAGCATGACCTCAGATAGTCGAGTCCGAGGCCGCTACGAAAGATTGGCCGTGGATTGACTCGGCGTTTTCTGATCTTTATTATTCGGTATCTAACATGCCCTGTTCTTCCCCGGCCGGGCTTCGTCGCAAATCGCCACAGGTGTCGTTGTAAGTGTGTTGTCGCGGTCTTGCTAGCGGCTGCTGCTCCGCAAAGCCTCACGCGCGCCTCATGAACCAGTCGAACCTACTTTGCCTGTGTCCTAATGCGACTTCCGCAACAGGAATCTTCTGGAGTGTGTAATGTCTAGAGTGTTATCGCTATTTTCGGGGCTACTGCTGTGTCTCTGTATCCTGCCGACGATGGCGGCGGGGCAGACGCGGGGCGAGATCGCTTTCATCGGAGCGGGGACGGGCGCAACGGATATTTACCTCACCGCCACGGACAACTCGTCGCTCGTCAACATCACGAGGGGGAGGCTGTCGGGAATCTCCGCCTTCGCCTGGTCGCCGGACGGCTCGCAGCTCGTCGTCTCCGCCGACCGCGGCAGCAATCTTTACATCGTCTCCGCCGACGGCAGCACCTTGCGTGCTCTCACCCACAACACCGGCTTCGCCATCACGCAAGCTCCCTCCTGGTCGCCCGACGGGACGAAGATCGCCTACGTCGGGAACGCCGAGCAGAACTACGACGTGTTTCTTATCAACCAAGACGGCTCCGGGGTTTCGAGACTGACGAACACGCGCGGCATCTATCGTGATCTGGCCTGGTCGCCGGACGGCTCGCGCATCGCTTATGCGAGCGGGGCTGACTTCTTCAACGTCCACATCTTCGTGATGCGCGCCGACGGCACGGCTCCCATGCAGGTGAGTACGGGAGGCGGTAGCGACACCGCCCCGGCATGGTCGCCGGACGGCTCGCACATCGCTTACCAGAACGACTTTCAGTTCGGCCCCCCGGAGGTCTTCACCGTCAAGGCCGACGGCACCGGGCAGACGCGTTTGACGAACAACTTCGCGAGTGATCGGCATCCCACGTGGTCGCCGGACGGGACGCGCATCGCCTTTACCAGTAACCGCGACAGCATCGGCGCGGGCGGCCAGAACTACGCTATTTACATAGCGGGCGTCGATGGCAGCAATCCGCAACGGCTGACCGATCAATCGTCGTCTCCGCAAGCGCCGGCCTGGCGACCCGCAAATAACCCCACCCCGCCGGCCGGTGCGCCGTTCTTGCTCACGGAGCAAGGCACGGGGCGTGCGGTTGCGCTCGATTCGGTCGCGCTCATGCGCGACCCGTTGCCGGTCTACACGGACAAGAACTTCAGCTCCGACCGGCACACACGCGTCTTGCTTTTTGTCGGTAATCTAGACCCCGCCGCCGCGCTCGAAACCAAGTCGCCGGTCGAGGTGCGTTTCACGGATGCGCAGCAGCGCGTGTACGCGCTCAGGCCGGAAGGGGCTTGGGCGACGCCGGGACTGGCGGGCGTGACGCAGTTGACCGTCCGGCTGCCTGACGAGTTGGCAGCCGGCGGCGACGTGCAAGTCAGCATCACGGCCGGCGGCGCGGCGAGCAACAGCGCGCCCCTGCGGATCGAGCCGTCTCCGGCCGCGCCTTGAAATGGCCGCGTCGAGATAAAAAGCGATGAGAAGGAATCCGACTTTCCTCTGCCGCGCCCGATTGTCTTTAACATAAAGGAGATTTACACGAATGAAACTAATAAGGCTCCCACTCGGAATTTTGTCGATAATCATGCTGGCGTGCGCCGTGACGCTCGCGCAAAAGGCGAATGTTTCCACGCAAAAGCCCGTGGCGAAAAAGCTTTTACACGCCGTCGAGCGGTCGCAGGACGCGGGGAGAATTATTATGCTGTTGGCTCTGCTGCCCGACAGCGGCTTGCCGCGAGAGTTAGTGGAGGGAGCCGAAGCTATCGGCGTGTTCCCCAAGGTCGAGAGAGACACCGCGCTCTTTACGCACATGAGTTTGGGCTACGGCGTGATCAGCGCGCGGCAGGAGGGCGGTTGGACGCTGCCCGCATTTTATGCGTTCGGGGGAACCGGGTTCGGCAACCCGTTTAAGAAAGATACAGACACCGGCGTTATTCTGTTGTTCATGACCAAGGACGCCGTCGCCGCTTTCGAGAAAGGCGGCGTGCAATTGAAGGGCGAAAAGAAAGCGGTCGCGGGGCCGGTAGGAGTAATTACCGACGAGCAGCGGAAGGAGTTAGCCAACGCGCATATCCTCGCCTATACATATTACAACGGTAAGTTGAACGGCGACCCGCTCAGCAAAGGCTTCCTCAGCAATTTCGGTCTCAACCCGGACAACAACATCAACAAGCCGATCTACCGCATGAAAGGACGCGAAGTGCTGGCCGGGAAACAGGTTGATACAACAACGCTGTTGCCCGGCGTACCTGCTTTTCAAGAGGCTTTGCAGAAGCACTACGGTAAGAGCCAGTGAGGGCGTCGGGCATCGTGCGGCCGGCCTCTCCGCGCGGTCTAAGTTAATGCGGCGCACGCGCTGGAAACTCGCGCGTGCGCCGCATTTCTCGGAACGTTGAAACGCTCCCGGTACGGTCGGCCGAATCTCAGGCGATACTCGAACGAGTCAACGAAGCCCCGCACCACTTGACGGAAACCGCCGATGGCGCATAATCCCGGCATGCACTCCAACCCGCGATACACAAGCAGCTTGCACGTGGACACGAAAGGATGGTCTCAGCGTTGAAAAGACTTGCTCTCGTCTTGACTTCCACCTTGCTCATAAACGTTTTCGGGCAACAGCCGCAACAGCCTGCGCCCGTCCCGTCTCCGCAGCCGTCACCCACCCCACAGAGACAAGAGCAAGACGATGAGGTCGTGCGCATCACGACCAATCTGGTGCAGGTGGACGTGGTCGTCACAGACCGCGACGGCAATCAGGTGACCGACCTCGGGGTCGGGGATTTCGAGATCATGGAGAACGGGCGGCCACAGTCCCTCACCAACTTTTCATACATCACGACCGCCGCCCCCACCAAGACCGACGCCATGGCCGCGGCCTCGCCCGCCGCGACCCCCAAGTCCGGGCGCGGGACTACGCCGATTGTTCCACCGGCGCAATTGCGGCCGGATCAGGTCAGGCGTGCCATCGCCCTCGTCGTTGATGACCTGCGAATGTCTGCGGAAGGAATCTCTTCGACGCGAAACGCTTTGCGGAAGTACGTGGACGAACAGGTGCAGCCCGGCGACCTGGTCGCGATCATACGCACCAGCGCGGGGATCGGTGCGTTGCAACAGTTCACGAGCGACCGGCGACAACTCCACGCCGCCATCGAGCGCGTCCGCATGCTGACCCGTGCGGGGTCACGGGTCGGCGCGTTCACTTCCATCAACACACTTGAGCAGCTCGAAACGCAGACGAACGCCCCGCCCACGGAATCCGTCGGCAATGTGCCCGAATCCGAAGCGGCGAGAGCACAGCGCGGAGGGGTCGATAGGGAAGGCCGCGCCGTGAGACTGAGTGAGTTCCGCGATACGCTGTTCACGGTCGGCACCATCGGCGCGCTCAATTATGTGGTGCGCGGGCTGAGAGAGTTGCCGGGTCGCAAGGCCGTCGTCCTGTTCTCCGACGGCATCTCGATCTTCGACACCAATGCCGACTCGCAGGATCGCAACGAACGCGTGTTGGCCGCCTTGCGGCAACTCGTGGATCATGCCAGTCGCGCCTCGGTCGTCTTCTATCCCATCGATACGCGCGGGGTGCAGCCGAACAGCCCGACGGCGGCGGATAATACCAGCGGCAGCCCGGCCGCCCCGAGCGGAGCCGGCCCCGGCGGCACCGTCAGCGGCATCGTCGGCATGCGCCCCGACATGGTCGGGCAGCAGGTGCTCAGCCAGCGCAGCGGTGAAATGTTTGAGGGGCAAAACGGCCTGAACTATCTCGCCCGCGAAACCGGCGGCCTCACGCTTTTCAACAACAACAATCTCAACCGTGGCATCCGGCGCGCGCTCGACGACATCAGCGGCTACTACCTGCTCGGCTATCGTCCCGAAGAAACCACCTTCGATCAGGGCACGGGCAAGCGGCGTTACCATAAGTTGTCGATCAAAGTTAAGAATCGCTCTAACCTGCGGGTGCGCACGCGCGGCGGTTTCATCGGCGTGGCGGATGAGTTGGCGCGCGACAAAGCGCGCTCGCGGTCGGAGCAATTGATGGCGGCGCTGCTGTCGCCATTCTCGGCCGGCGGCGTCAACGTGCAATTGACTTCGTTCTTCATCAACGAGGCGGCCAGCGGCTCCACCGTGCGTTCCGTGATCCTGATGGACGCCCGCAACCTCACCTTTACGCGGCAGCCGGACGGGCAACAGGAGTCCGTGCTGGACATCATCGGCGTCACGATTGGCGAGGACGGGCAGGTGGTGGATCAGATGAGCCGGATCGAGACGATTCGCGCGCGACCCGCAACCGTGCAACGCTTTCTGCGCGAAGGCATGGCTTACGGAGTGACCGTTCCCGTCGCCCGTCCGGGCGCGTACCAGTTGCGGATCGCGGTGAGAGATGCGGCGACGGGACGCATCGGGTCGGCCAGCCAGTATATCGAAGTGCCGAAGGTGGGAAAGGATCGCCTCGCGCTATCGAGTCTGGTGATCAGCGGCGACAAACAGCGTGCGGACAGGACGCTTATCGCCGACGATATGATCAGGTCGGTCATGGGAGGCTTCAATTCATCCGCGCAACGGCAGGCGCGGGTGATGGCCGGAGGCGAGGGCATGATGGGATTGGAAGACCCGCAGGCCGGCCCGGCCTCGCGTCGCTTCCGGCAGGGCATGTTTCTCAACTACGCCTGCATCGTCTATAACGCGCGCGGCGACGGGGCGAAACGGCCGCAATTGACGACGCAGATCAGGGTCTTTCATGAAGGACAGGAAGTTTTCGCCGGGGAGGTGTCGCCCTTGGAGATCGGCGATCAGACGGACATGACGCGCCTCGTCGTCGCCAAGCGGCTACAGTTGGGCACGGTGCTGACGCCGGGCGACTACATGCTGCATTTGACCGTGACGGATACCCTGGCATCGGGAAAGCAGAGCACGGCGACCAATTGGATCGACTTCAAAATCGACAACTGAAAAGACGCCGCATCGCCACTCCCGCGCGACCGGCGTTGCCCGACCGCGACGGACTGAAATCGTGACGATCAAACGCGGATTTCTCCTTCCGCCTTGCCGAACTGGATGCGGGTTTTGACCGCGAGCGTGAGGCTGCGCTGCGGTTCGACATCGCGCACCGCGCCGTCAGCGGTCGTGACGACCCACTTGTTGTCCGTGAGATTTTTGAGTCCCCAGATGTTCGGGTTCGACGGGTGGCGCGTGACGGCGGCGGCGGGGCGCGAGAAATCGTAAAGCCGGTCGTCGTCCGTGTGATGCGGAAAGAGTTCAGTGTCGTGGTTGAGCATCACGACCTGGCTGCCGATGCGGATGCGCGGCGGCAGCACGAGTTGCACGGCGCACGACCAGCATAAGCCGGGGTTGCCGCCCGTCGCGCGCAGGCGTTCGGAGTCGTAGAAATTCTCCAGCCCGCAGTGTGAGCAATAGATGATCGAATCCCGCAGCCGGATCATCAGCCCGCGCCATTCGCTTTCGCGGACGCGCCCGTGCAGCGGATCGCGGATGCCTTCGGTGAAAGCGCGCGTGAAGGTGTCGCGGAGGAATTGCGGATAGATGCGCCAGAAGGCGAGTGCGTTATCGTGGACGCCGGGCACGGGGCGATTCGAGTCGTTCGCCGGGTCGTAGATGAAGATGGGGTGGCTGCCGTAGAGCTTGTTCATCGCCGGAAGGTCGAGGCATTTGATCTCGGTCTCCCGCTTGCCTTCGAGCGGGTGCGAGACGGTGAGCATGTAGAAGATGAGGACGGCGAGCGAGAACAGATCGGTCTGCGTGCTTGGGACGGCCGTGCCGAGCACGACTTCGGGAGCCATGAAACGCGGCGTGCCGAGCACGCCGAGCGTGCCGCGGCCATCGGGCGCGACGTTGTCGCAATCGCAGATCAACACGTCGCCCGTGTCGGGGTCGAAGAAGGCGTTGCCGAAAGAGATGTCGCGGTAGCAGAAGCCTTGCGTGTGGAGCAAGAGGTAGTTGTGCGCGAGGTGAAACCCGGCGGTGGCGAGCGCGCGAAAGGTCGGCTCGATACGACGCTTCATCAGGTCGACGATGTTCTTGAAGCGCGGGGGGCGCAAGCCCATGACGTAGCCGAAGCCCTGCACGCGCTCCTCCAAGGCGAGTTCGAGCGGCCACAAAAAGTGCTCGCTCGGCGCGCCTTTCCGCACCAGAAGTTCAATCGCCGCGCGTTGTTCCGGCGTGGACATCTGCGGGAAGAACCACTTGAGCGCGACCGCCTCGCCGCCCAAGGTGGCTTTATAAACTTCGCCCTGCCCGCCCGCGCCGAGCAATTTCTCCGCCGTGCACGTCATGCCCGAAGGTACCGTGCGCACCGTCTGGCCTTCGCGTAAAATCTGCTGCCCGTCTTCCATAAACTTTCCCTCCCGGCTCCCGAACGTTGATCGCCGCTCTTAACCCAAACGATTGTTACGACTCTTGACCCGCGACCCGTGATCCGTCTCCCACGCGGCGACGCGGTTCTGCGTCAGGTCGCAGCCCTCGACCTCGACCGCGCCGCCCGCCTCGCAACTGACGCCGACGTGGCCGTTGTCGTTGATGCGACACGCGCGCGCGACCGCGACGCCGTGCGGATCGACGTGCACGCCCGAAGCGCGGTTGCGAAAAACGTCGCAGGCCTCCAACCATGCGCGGCCTGCTTCATGAACGAAGACGCCGTGCGATTGCCCGTCGTGAATCTGACATTTGTTGAGACGCACTTCGCCGCCGCTCGTCACGGCGACCTCCGCTTCGACATGAGCGTAGATGTTGCAGGCTTCAATCGTCGCCCGCCCGGCGCGATGGGTGAAGACGCCCGTATTGTCGCCGTCGTGGATGCGGCAACGGCGCAAGGCGGCGACGCTCGTATCGCTGACGCCGACGTTCGCGCGCCGGTTCGCGTAAATATCGCAGCCCTCGATTGCACTCGTGGCATGATTCCAGACGACTATTCCTGCGTCCGCGCCGTCGTGGATGCGACAGTCGCGCACGCTCGTGCTCGCGCCGCCGGTGATGGCGATGCCGATGTTGGAGTTCTCCGCGATGTCGCACGCCGCGATCAAGCCTTGCGCGCCGTCGAAGGCGAAGACGCCGGAATCGACGCCGTGATGAATGCGGCAGTTGCGAATCGTGGGCGCGGCGGCCGGGTTGTGAATCGCCACGCAGGCGAGCGAGTCGGAACTGATGTCGCAGCCGTCGAGCAGCGGTTGCCCGTGCGCGATGTCGACGGCGAAAAAGCCGTCGTCGTTTGCGCCGCCCACGCGCGCTTGCCCGCGCAAAGTGAGATTGCGAATCGTCGCCGTGTCGGCGCGCATCAACAGGCAACTGGACTTGGTCGCACGCACGATGATCTCTTCGAGCGCGCCGTCGCCGACGATCTCAAGCGATTTATCGATCACCAAACCTTCGTTGTAAATGCCCGGACGCACGAGCAGACGCGAGCCTGCGGGAACGCGCCGGACGGCATCCGAGAGGGTCGGAAAATCACCGTTACCGTCGAGGGCGACGACGAACGACGGGCGCGCGGGCGACGTGGAAGGGCTGGCCGGGTTCGCGGGAGTCGGCGGAGGCGGCGACGTGTGCGCGGCGATGTGGGATGGCGGCGCGGGCGGCGTTTGAGCCGTGGAGGGATGGGCTTGCCGTGGCGACGTGCGCGTGGCTGTTCGGGCAGCCGGCGCGTCGGCCTTTTCGTTCGCCGGTTCGTCCGCCGGTTCGCCAACTCTTTCGAGACTGTCGAGTTCGGCGGCGGTGATGACGCCGAGGGCGAACGCCCAAGTGTAAACCGTCCAGCGCGCCGCGCTCGCTTCCATCGCCACTTCATCGTGGAGACGGGCGGCGAGACGGGCGAGCAGCGCGCCGCGCGGCATGAGGCTTTTACCCGATTCGAGCAGGTCGGCGGGAACGCGCTCTTGCAGGGCGGTATTGAGCACGGCGATCTCGCGGCGATGTGCGGGAAAGTTGTCGCGCATCAAGCCTTCGCAACGCCGTGGCTCGGTGATGATCTCGCGGCCGTGGCGGCGAATGATCTCAAGCAGTTTTTGGCGTGGCAGATTGTTCATGCGAGGCGACGGGAGTTGAGGCGGCAGAGGCGTCGGGCGCGTCCGGATTGTGCGGCGGCGCATCGCTCGATGACGGAGAACTTTGCGACGACGCGCCTTGCGACGGCGCGGCGGGCGACGTTTGAGTCGGCGCGACGGGCGACGCGTCGGACGCGCCGTCGGTGTTCGATGCGGGGTCGCCGGATGAAGGCGACGCCGTGAGCGCGTCCATGCGGCAGATGATGGCGAGCGTGCAATCGTCGCCGCTGCCCGCCGCGGTCGCTTCTTCGAGCCAGCCTTTGACGCCGCGGTTGACCGTGTCGAAGCCGTCCTCTTCGCGTAGCATTTGCAGCAAGTCGCCGCCGACTTGATGAAAGCCCGCGGTCGTGGAAAACGAGTTGTAGTAGCCGTCGGTCGTCAAGATGATGAGAGCGGGCAGGTCGCCCGCGTCGTGCGGCCGGATGGCGAAGCGAAAATCGTCGGCCGCTTTATCCAAGCAGAGCGAAGTGGTTTCGTTGGCGAGCAGGCGCGCGTCTTCGGGGAGGGGCTGAACGATCTCGCCCCCGGCGGAGACGTTGATCATTTCGCCGTCGCCGAGTTGCAGGTAGAGCGCGTAGGTCGGCGTGAGAAGAAAGGAGAGGGAAGTCGCGCCGTAGGCGAGATAGGGGTTGGCTTCGACGAGGCGACGGGCTTTCTCGCCGTCTTTCTCGACCATCCGCTTGAACTCTTCTTCGCGGAACGGCTCGCGCTGCAAGTCGGCATCGACCGCCGCCCGCCAACGCTTGATGAACTGGGCGGGAAGACTTTCGCGCACCCTGCTTTCGATCTCGACGGGAGGAAGCGCGGCGTGCCTGCCGTTGATCAGTTCGTCGAGGAGATTTGCGCCGATGCGCACGGCGAAGCGCGAGCCACGGTCGCTGCGGAAACACTTGTTGCTGCCGTGGCCGTCGGAGATGGAGACGATGACGGGCAGCCGCGCGCTCGATTGGCGGGTGTGAAAAATCGCGTCCTGATTCGGGATGCCCGCGCGCAGGTGCGATGCGCCGGGCACCGTCTCGCCGATCACGCGCCACTCCGCCGCTCCGCGCGCCGCGATGAGCGCGTCGCTCAAGGGCGCGGGAGCGGCGGGAGCGGCGACGCTTGGCACAGACGCGTCTTCCGCCGCCCGCGCCCCCTCGTTTGACGGCGCGGGCTGGCTCGCCTCCGTCGCCTCCGCGTGCGCCTCCGCCGCTTGCGCTGTTTCGCGTGCGGCGTCGGCGGGTTGAACGGCGGGCGCGGTCTCCGTCTTGTCAGTCATGACGTGATCCCTCTACCAAACGTCATCAACTGTTTTTTGATCGTCGGACGGATCGGTCGCGGTCG
>DASQNL010000494.1:0-7569 GCA_035644995.1 Pyrinomonadaceae bacterium
CCCGACGCCTAAAATTTCGTAATAGTCCTTTTTGCTCATAAGTCGAAATAGTGAATCGTGAATCGTCAATCGTGAAGAGAGAAAACTCAGTTCTGTCTCTTCACGATTGGCGATTCACGATTCACGGCTTTAAAAATATCAACCGGGATCATTGCTGTTGGTGACGATGGTGCCCGCCGCCGGGGTCGCGCCGCCGAGCATCGCGTTTGTGAGTACGGATGCGATGCGCTCAATATCCGCCAGCGCACGCCGAACCTGCTCCTCGTCCGTGGAATCCACGGCCTCCGCGCTTTCGCTGAAAACGCGCACGGCCTCCTGCCGATCCTCGGAAGAGAGCGCGGCGGATAATTCTTTAAACGTGCGCTGCGTATTGCGCAAGAGACTATCGAGCCGGTTGCGCGCGTGGATGAGTTCTTTGGCGCGCTGATCTTTGCCGGCGGAAGTGGCGGCTTCCGAAATCAAGGTGTCGATCTCGTCGGGGTTCAAACCGGAGGTCGGCGTGATCCGCATCTGCTGCTGCCGCCCCGTCGCCTTCTCCTGCGCCGAGACGCTCAACAGGCCGCTCGCATCAACTTCAAAACTCACCTCGATCTGCGCCGCCCCGCGCGGCCCCGGCGGAATCCCCACCAGTTCAAACTTGCCGAGCGAACGGTTGCCCTGCGCGATCTCGCGCTCGCCCTGCAAGATGTGAATCTCCACGCTCGATTGATTGTCCGCGACGGTCGTGAACGTCAAACTACTTTTCAAGGGAATCGTCGAATTGCGTTCGATCAATTTGGTGAAGAGGCCGCCGCGCGTCTCCAGGCCGAGCGAGAGCGGGAGCACGTCGAGCAGCACGATGTCTTTCACCTCGCCCGTCAGCACGCCGCCCTGAATCGCCGCGCCCATCCCGACCACCTCGTCCGGGTTGATCTCCGATGAAGCCTCGCGCCCGAAAATCTCCCGCACCGTGCGCGCGATGATCGGCGAGCGCGTCTGCCCGCCGACGAGCAACACCTTGTCGATGTTGTCCGGTTGCAGCTTCGCGTCCCAGAGGGCTTTCTGGCACGGCTCGATGGTCTGTTCCACGAGGTCTGCGACGAGCGACTCGAAGGTGTCGCGCGTGAAAGTCTTGCTGAAATGCTTCGGCCCGGAGGCGTCGGCGGCGATAAAGGGCAGGTTGATGTTCGTCTCGGTCAGCGAAGAGAGTTCACACTTGGCGCGCTCGGCGGCCTCTTTCAGGCGTTGGAGGGCGAGGCGGTCTTCGCGCAAATTGATGCCGGTCTCTTCGCGAAACTGTTCGACCATCCAATTGATGATTCGCTCGTCGAAATCTTCCCCGCCGAGAAAAGTGTTGCCCGACGTGGAGAGCACCTCGAAGACGCCGTCGTTCATTTCGAGGATGGACACGTCGAACGTGCCGCCGCCGAGATCGTAGACGACGATGCGCTCGGAGGCGGAGCGGCCGAGGCCGTAAGCGAGCGCGGCGGCGGTCGGCTCGTTGATGATGCGTTCGATGCGGAGGCCGGCGATCTTCCCGGCGTCTTTCGTCGCTTGCCGCTGCGAGTCGTCGAAGTAGGCGGGCACGGTCACGACGGCGTCGGTGATCGCTTCGCCGAGAAAGTCTTCGGCGGCGGCCTTGAGGCGTTGCAGCACGATGCCGGAGATTTCCTGCGGGCTGTAGACGCGACCCTGCACGCGGATGCGCGCATCGCCGTTCTGCGAATCGGTGATCTCGAAGGGCGTGGTTTCGAGCGCGCGCTGCACTTCGGGCGAGTCGAATTTACGACCGATGAGACGTTTGACGGCGTAGACGGTGTTGGCGGCGTTCGTCACGGCCTGCCGCTTGGCGATCTGCCCGACGAGCCGCTCGCCTTTGTCCGTGAACCCGACCACGGACGGCGTCGTGCGCCCGCCTTCCTTGTTCGGAATGATCTGCACCGCGCCGCCTTCCAAGACGGCCACGCAGCAGTTCGTCGTCCCCAAATCTATGCCGATAACTTTGCCCATAACTTTTTCGAGTTTCAAGTTTCAGGTTGCAGGTTTCAAGTTAAAGACCGTAGAAGCTCAGTCTTGAAACTTGAAACCTGAAACTTGAGACTATTATCTTGTTGCCACCTTAACCATCGCGGGGCGCAACAGCTTCTCGCCGAGGCGATAGCCGCGCACGATCTCTTGCATCACGGTATCAGGCTCAAACTCCTCCGTCTGTTCCGTGGCGATAGCCTCGTGGACGTGCGGGTCGAAGGGCTGCCCGACCGTCGGCACCGGCTCGATCCCCAAACTTTCCAACACGCCGTTCAACTGCTTGCTGATCAATTCCACTCCGTGCAGAAAGTTCCTGAACTCCTGCGTCTCCGTCGCCTCGATTGACGATTCGGCCTCGTGCGCGCGCCGCAAATTGTCCATCACCGGCAATAACTGCTTGACCACATCCGCGACGACCCGGTTATAAGTTTCGACGCGTTCACGCTCGATGCGCTTGCGGTAATTGTCGAAATCGGCCTGCTGCCGCGCCGCCAGGTCTTGCAACTCCTGACGCTCCGTGCGCGCCTTCTGCAATTCGGCCTCGACCATCTCCAACTCGGCTTGCGCGGCGAACAACTCGGCCTGCATCGCCAGCCCGGAATTCGCCACGCCCCGCGCTCCCGCCAAACGGGCGTTCGAACGCGCTCCGCCGTTCGCGTCGCCGCTCGCATCCATGGGGCGGTGCGTGTCCTGCTCGTCGCGTTCTTCCGGCACGTCCGCGCGCGCGGGGCCGCCCGCCGTGTCGCGGTCGTCCGCCTCGTCTTTACCCTGCCCGCTGTCCTGCTCCGTGCCGCGGTCGATGCGCCGCTGCATCTCCGTCTCGCCTTCGTAGATCGAGGCGCGGCCGAGTTCTTCGGGCGTGGGCGCGTTATTGTCGTCGTCGTCCGCCGCATCGGGCGCGACGCGGTAATCGGCCTCGCCCTCTTCGTCTACAAAGCGGACGGGGATGCGCTTGGGAGTCTGGGTGTTTTCGTTAATCATTTCCATTCGACCTTGAAGACCCTCTGCCGGCGTGGAACGTGGAGCGACGCGACCCGCCCGACATTCTTTGTTTAGACATGCGCGCTGTCTTCGCGCATTATACGTTCAATCAATTGCGACACGTAACCGACGACCGCCAACATGCGTTCGTACTCGATGCGCATCGGGCCGACGACGCCGACCGTGCCCGCTACGCCTCCCGTGCCGATGCGATAAGGGGCGGTGATGAGCGCGCAGTTTTGCATCGAGGGCGTCGTCAACTCGCGCCCGATCTGGACGCGCACGTCGCCGAAGGCGCGCTCGCGCGTGATGCACTCGTTCAAAATCTTGACGAGCCGCGTTTTCTCTTCCAACATGCGAAACAACTGCCGCAACCGCTCGATGTCCGTGAAATCCGGCTTGACCAGAATGTTCGACGCGCCGTCAACGTAGACATCGCCGGTCGCCGCGTCCTCGCCTTCCAGACTCAACTCGCACAACAGCATGGCATTTTGCAGCAGGCGGTCGTAGAGAGCCTTCTCGGCGCGCATGAGTTGGAGAATCTCGGCGCGAATCGTGTGCAGATTCTTGCCGCTAAACTCCGCGTTCAGATAGCGCGCCGTGTGTTCGAGTTCATCCTGCGTGAGCGGTTCGTCAATCCGGATGATCTTGTTCTGGATGATGTTCGGGGCGAAGACGAGCACGACGAGAATACGGCCGTCCGACAACTGCACAAACTCGATGTGCTGCAAACGATTATCGGCCATCGGCGGCGAGATGACGATGCCGACGTTCTCCGAGAGTTCCGACAGCAGGTGGGAAACTTTTTCCATCAGGCGATTCGGGGCGGTCATGTTGCCCTCGCCCTGACGGATGCCGAGCAGATTGTCAATGGCCGCCGTGTCGGCTCGCGACAGGCGCGCGTCGCCGAGCATGTGATCCACGTAATAACGATAGCCGTGGTCGGTCGGGACGCGACCGGCGGACGTGTGCGGCTGTTCGACGAGTCCGGCCTCTTCGAGTTCGGCCATCACGTTGCGGATCGTGGCCGCGCTCCAGCCCGCCGCGCCCGCCAAACGTTCCGACACGGTGCGCGAACCGACCGGCTCGCCCGTGCCGAGATGTTCCTTGATGATGGCCGATAACACTAACTGAGCGCGCGCATCGGGCAGCCGCTCGGAGGTCGTCATCGAGTTGGAACTTCGATTTGCCATCTGATGCTTGAAAATAGGGGCGCGCGGGCGGTGTTAGGTCACTTCGCGCCCGGCGCGCATTCGCCCCGCCGGGTGCCGGTTCCATCATTACCGCCACGCCTAAAGCCTGTCAAGGTTCAATTTTATAGGTCTGACACACGTCTCGCGCCCGAAGTATAACGGATGTGGGAAACGGGGCGCAATCGTGTGCCGCCGCCGCCGCATTCGCGTCGCGCCGCCCGCGTGGCGCAACTCAATTTGTAGATTTCACAAGAGTTAGCGGCACGGAGCGGCGACGCGTCCGCCTTTTAAGGTTAACCTGTTCTATATAAGGGACTTACGTTATACCCTGTGCCGCCCGCCGACAGCCCGCCCATCTCCCTCCGCTCACAATTGATGCTTTAAAAAGGCTTAGCGGCGGGCACGGAGAGCGTCGTTGACGCCCCGCCGACTCGCTCGTAATATAGGGCTGCGCTCGGCGACGATTCTCTTTCCCGGAAGCGGCTTCGGATTGAAGTTTTTTCGTGGAGTCTCCGGCCGGTTCCACGGCCGCTCCGGTTCGCCGTCAACTCGTTTATCGTCAGCGCCGAATTTAATTTTCCATGTCAGCCGCGCAGACACATCTCAGCCCGCTTTTCGCGGACGCCTTCCGGCAGCTTGAGCGTCAGCACCCGACGCCGGAAATAGAGGTTCGCTTCTACCCTTATGCGGGGCTAAATCACACCATCCGCTCGCGCGGCGGGCGCGTTCACGTCCGCATTTCCGACATCTTTCGCGATGCGCCGCCGGGCGTGCAACGCGCGCTCGCCTTTATTCTGGTCGCCAAACTGCTGCGCCGCCCGACGCCGCAGGTTCACGAGCGCGTCTATCGCGACTACGCCATTTCGCCGCAGGTGCAGCGCGCCTCCGACATCGCGCGCCGCCGTCGCGGCCGCCAGCGCGTGTCCACCTCGCGCGGCAGTTATCACAATCTCGACCGCCTGTTCGCGCGTCTCAACCGTCGCTACTTCGACGACGAGATGGAAAAACCCACGCTCGCCTGGTCGCAACGCCGCACGCGGCGCATTCTCGGCCATCACGACCCGGCCGATAACACCATCGTCATCAGCAAGACGCTCGACGCGCCCGACGTGCCCGAATGGTTCGTCGAGTACATCCTGTATCACGAGATGCTGCACATCAAGCATCCGGCGCGCGTCGTCAAAGGCCGCCGCTTTTCGCATACGAAAGCCTTCCTCGCCGAGGAGGAACGCTATCCCCTCTTCGACGAAGCGCAGGAATGGCTCGACCACGTCGCACGCCAACGCCGCACCGCGCTCGCGCCCGCCCGCGCCGCCTGACCGCAAATCGACGCGCCGAATTTTTTTGCAACTTTCTCTTCCGCGCGCCGTTATTAGAGGCAGGAAGGTGGGCTCCTCCGAAGAGAACGGGCGAGCAACAAGCACGCGTTATCAACCGGTAACGTTTGCAAGTTGTTCGCCCGTTCTTAATTTGTGGGTTGTCCGTCGTCCGTGGTCAGTTGTTCAATCCAATCTTAGGCGGCTCGCGTGATAACCACACTCAACGGACAACTGACCACGGACAACTGACAACTGGCTACCGGCACTTCCTTGACACGCTCTACCCGCCGTGATTTCATGCCTTGCATCACGTCTTAAAATTCGATCCGAAGTTTTGCAAGGAGATTCCACATGGGCGAGAGTGTTTTCAAGGGCGTCGAGATCGTCGGGACATCAGATGAAAGTTTCAGCCACGCCATCGAAGTGGCGGTTAAGCGCGCGCGGCAGTCGTTGCGCAATCTCTCATGGTTTATCGTGAAAGAGCAGCGCGGCGGGCTGCAACAGGGGCGGCTTGAGTATCAAGTGACGCTGGAAGTTTATTTCAAATTGGAAGCCGAAGAAGGCGGCGACAGAGCGGACGACTGAAGGGCGGGTTCGCGCAGCCTGTTTCGCACGGTTCGCGGCTGGACAAAGCGTGCGGACGCTCGCTAGACTACGCAGTTTGCGACACGGCCTGAATCCTTGACCGGATGCCGTGCGCCGTCCGGGCGGGCAATCCTTTTCGATACGGAGCGAGAAAACTTCATGGCGATTCCAGCAACCCAAATCAGGCGCGGGATGGTGATTCTCTTCGAGGGCAACCTGTGCAAGATAATTGACTTTCGTCACCACACGCCCGGCAACCTGCGCGCGATGGTGCAAACGAAAATGCGCAACCTGCGCACGGGCGCGTCCTTCGAGCACCGCTTCCGCTCCTCCGACACGGTGGACAAGGCCGCGCTCGAACAGCACGAGATGGAGTACATGTATTCGGACGGCTCGCAGCATCATTTTATGAACACCGAGAACTACGAGCAGACCGCCTTGTCCGAAGAAGACCTCGCGGACATGGCGCAGTGGCTCATGCCCGGCATGCGTATTCAGGTGGAGTTTTACGAAGGCCAGCCCATCGGCATCACCCTCCCGCCCTCGATGGAACTCACCGTCACGCGCACCGACCCGACGCTCAAAGGCGCGACCGTCTCCAACGTCAATAAACCCGCGCTGCTCGAAAACGGCGTGACCGTCACCGTCCCGCCCTTCGTCAACGAAGGCGACCGCATCCGCGTCGACCCGACGGAAGGCCGCTACATCGAGCGTGCCAAGTAACGCCGCGGTTTCGAGTTTCAGGTTTCAGGTTTCAAGTTCGGCAAACGTTTTACGTCTTCTAACCTGAAACTTGAGACTTGAAACTTGAAACCCCGTGTACCTTCTCTACAGCCTCCTACTCACCCTCGGCATCTTCGCGCTGTTGCCCTTGTTTCTGCTCGATGCCCTGCGTCATGGGAAATACGTGGCCGGGTTGCGCGAGCGTCTGGGCGATGCGCCGGAGGTTGAGCGCGACGGGCGCGCGGTGGTGTGGCTGCACTGCGTCTCGGTCGGCGAGACGCAGGCGGCGCGTCCGCTGGCGCGCGCCCTGCTCGAACGCTATCCCTCCCACGCGCTCGTCGTCTCCACCACCACGCTCACCGGGCAAACTCTGGCGCGCGAAGTTTTTCGCGGCGAGGCGGCCGCGGTTTTTTACTTCCCTTTTGACTGGGCATGGAGCGTGCGGCGTTCCCTGCGCAAGCTCAAGCCCTCGCTCGTGCTCGTTATGGAGACTGAACTGTGGCCGCGTTTTTTGCGCGAGTGCCGGAGGCGCGACGTGCCCGTCGCGCTCGTCAACGGGCGCATCTCCGAAAAGTCTTTTAAGGGCTACCGCCGGCTGGGAAGTTTTATCCGGAGCGTGGTCGGCGCGCTCTCGCTGGCCGTGATGCAGACGGAGGCCGACGCCGAAAGAATCCGCGCCCTCGGACTCCCGCCCGAACGAACCCGCGTCTCCGGCAACATCAAATTCGACGCCGACACGGAGGCGTGCGAACAGGCCGTCA
>DASQNL010000495.1:0-8761 GCA_035644995.1 Pyrinomonadaceae bacterium
GCTGCTGGTGGCGCGCGTGTCGCGCTCGCGGATGCGTGCGGCCTTGCCGCGCAGGTTGCGCAGGTAGTAGAGCTTGGCGCGGCGCACCCGGCCGCGTTTGATCACTTCGATGTCTTTGACGATGGTCGCGTAGAGCGGGAAGATGCGCTCGACGCCGATGCCGAAGCTGATCTTGCGCACGGTGATCGTCTCGCGCACGCCGCCGCCTTTGCGCGCGATGACGAGTCCTTCGAAGACCTGCAAACGCTCTTTCGTCTCCGACTCTTTCACGCGCACGTGAACGCGCACCGTGTCTCCCGGCTGGAAGTCCGGGATGGTCTTATTCATCTGAGTTTGTTCGACAGCATCTAAACGGTTCATGACTAACACTCCAAATCTGAAAAGTGACAGGTGACAGGCGACAAGTGACAAGTCAAAACAGAATTTCAATTCTGTTAAGTGCGACCCGTCACCCGCCGCTAAAATTCTCCGGCTCATCTTGCGCAAGCCACGCGCGTTCGGCTTCCGAGAGCGAGGCGCGTTCCAACAACTCCGGGCGATTGCGCCGCGTCTTCGAGAGCGCGCGTCGTCTGCGCCAGCGCGCGATCTCGGCGTGATTGCCGCCGAGTAAAACTTCCGGGACGCGCCGCCCGCGAAACTCCGGCGGGCGCGTGTAATGCGGAAAGTCCAGTAAGCCCTCGGAGAAGGAATCGTTGGCGGCGGAAGTCTCGCTCCCCAGCGCGCCGGGGATCAGACGAACCAACGCGTCCACCACGACGGCCGCCGCCGGTTCGCCGCCCGACAAAACGTAATCGCCGATGGAGATTTCGTCCGTCGCGAGCAGCTCCACGACGCGCTCGTCCACGCCCTCGTAACGGCCGCAGATGAGCACGACCCTTGGCGCGCTCGCCAACTCTTCCGCGACCCTCTGGTCGAAGACGCGACCCTGCGGCGAAAGCAACACGACGCGCGCGCCCGTGCCCGCCAGTTCCGCCGCGCTCCGCGCGCCCGTCAGGGATTCCACCGCTGCAAAGATCGGGTCGGGCTTCAAAACCATCCCGTCGCCGCCGCCGAACGGGCGGTCGTCCACCATGCGATGCTTATCGGTCGTCCACCCGCGCAAATCGTGCGCCTTGATCTCGACGAGACCGGCCGCGCCCGCGCGTCGCACGATCCCGTAATCAAACACCGTGCGGAAGTAGTCCGGGAAGATCGTGATGATGTCAATCAGCAGCATGACAGAGGCCAGAGGGCACAGGTCGGAGGTTAGACGCGACGTTTGACTGACCCCTAACCTCTGTTCTTCGGCCTCTAGATTTCCAACAGCCCTTCCGGCGGGTCAACGCGAATCAGTTTCGCTTCCGTATCGATCTCGACGCAGATGCTCGCGGCGAGCGGGATCAGATTTTCGCGCGTCCCGTCTCTGACGACGAGCACGGGAGCCGCGCCCGTGTGGAGCACTTCGGCGACGCACCCCACTTCCCGTTCATCAAGCGTCTCGACGCGACAGTCGATCAACTGCCAATCGTAGAACTCATCCTCCGCGAGTTCGACCGCTTCGGCTTCCGGCACGGCCAGTTCGAGACCGACCAGAACTTGCGCGGCCTCCGGCGAATCGTACCCCGCGAACTTCAAGACGACGCGCCCGCCGTGCAGCCAGCTTTTTTCAAGGGCGAGTTTGCGGCGCGCGCCCGCGGCATCTATCGAGAAGAGTTCGGTCAGCCCTTCGAAACGTTCGGGAAAATCGGTCAACAGGTGCGCCGCCACTTCGCCGCGCACGCCCCTCACCCGGACGATGCGGGCAACGGCGATCAACTCTTCTTCGTCATCGCCGCCGCCGCTGCTGCCGAAGCCCGCCGCGCCGCGCCTGTTCCCCGCCTCGCTCATTCCACGATCTCTAAGATGTAGCGGCGACCCTGCTTCAAACTCACCGCGTGAAACAGCGAGCGCAACGCGCGCACCGTCCGCCCCTGCCGCCCGATCAGCTTGCCCCTGTCGTCGGGCGCAACGCGCACCTCGATGATCACGCTCCGCTGATCGCGTCCCGGCTCCTCGCGCACGTCCACCGCCTCGGCGTCGTCCACCAGAGCCTTCACGAGCATTTCGACGGTCTCTCTCATGGGCTTTGAGTTTCAGGTTTCAAGTTTCAGGTTTCAAGTCTGAGGTTTGAGGTTCTTTGTCTTGAACCTGAAACCTGCGACTTGAAACCTGAAACTAAACTTCCGCCTGCGCTTGTTGCGCCTTCGTCTGGCTCTTGATCAACTGGCGCACGGTGTCGGTCGGCTGCGCGCCGCGCTCGATCCAGTAGGTGATGCGCTCAAGGTTGAGTTTCACCTCCGCCGGGTTGCGCGTCGGGTTATAAGTGCCGACATTTTCGAGGTACGCCCCGTCGCGCTTCGACAATTTCTCTTTGACGACCACGCGATACGCGGGGCTTTTCTTCGCGCCCATGCGCATCAATCTGATTGCTAACACTCTCTGTATCCTCCGGTGAAAGAGGTTAGAGGTTAGAGGTCAGAGGTTAGTGAAAACTGTTTTTGACTAACCTCTGACCTCTGACCTCTGACCTCTGAGTTACTTCCGTTTCTTGTGTCGCGGTTTCTTGCGCAGTTTCTTGCGCCCGTTGCCGCCCGCCGCGCCGCCGGGGGGAAGCGCGGGCAGGTTCAAGCCGCCTTCGCCGTCTCCTCCGCCGCCACCCATCAGCGCGCTCATGTCGGGCATGCCCATCATGCCGCCGAGTTTGCGCATCATGCGGCCTTTCATGCCGCCTCCGCCGCCGCTCGCGCCGCCGCCGCCGAATAAACCCGCGCCCGAAAGCTGCTTCATCATCCCGCGCATCTCGACGTACTGCTTGATGAGCGCGTTCACTTCCGAGACGTTGACGCCCGAACCGCGCGCGATGCGACGCCGCCGGCTCGCATTCAGGATGCGATGATCGCCCCGCTCCTCGCGCGTCATCGAGTCGATGATGGCCTCGGTGCGCTTGAGTTCACGTTCCATCTGCGCCGATTGTTCCTCGTCCAGGTCGGGCATGCCCATCCCGCCGAGCAGTTGGTCGGGCAGGAGTTTCATGATCTTCGAGAACGAGCCGAGCTTTTTCACCTGCCTGAGCTGGCTGCGAAAGTCGTCGAGCGTGAACTCGTTCTTTTGCAGTTTCTTCAGTTGCGCTTCGGCTTCCGACTGATCGACGTTTTCCTGCACCTGCTCGATGAGCGAGAGCACGTCGCCCATGCCGAGGATGCGCTGCGCGATGCGGTCGGGGTAGAAAGGTTCGAGCGCGTCGTACTTCTCGCCGACGCCGACAAACTTCACGGGCTGCCCCGTCACTTGCTTGATCGAGAGCGCCGCGCCGCCGCGCGCATCGCCGTCCATCTTCGTCAGCACGACGCCCGTGATGCCGACTTGCGCGTGAAACTGCTCGCCCGATTTAACCGCGTCCTGACCCGTCATCGCATCGGCGACGAACAAGACTTCGACCGGGTGCGTGTCCGCCTTGATCTGCTTCAACTCGTCCATCAACTCTTCGTCGATGTGGAGTCGTCCGGCCGTATCGATCAGAAGCGTGTCGTAGCCGACCTCGCGCGCGTGCCGGTAAGCCTCGCGCGCCAGTTCCACCGGGTTGTTCGACTCCGGCATTTCAAAGATCGACTGCCCCGTCGCACGCGCGATCACTTTCAACTGTTCGCGCGCCGCCGGGCGGTTCACGTCCGTCGAAACCAGCAAGGGCTTGCGCTCCTGATTCTTCGCGAGCCAGAGGGCGATTTTGCCGGTTGAAGTGGTCTTGCCCGAACCCTGGAGGCCGACGATCATCACCACGTTCGGCACGGTCTTCGTAAAGACGAGCCGCGACGATTGGCCGCCCATCAGTTCGACGAGTTCCTCGTAGACGATCTTGACGACCTGCTCCGAGGGCTTCAACTCCTGCCAGACGTGCTGCCCCTCGGCCTTCTCCTTGACCGACGCGATGAACTCTTTCGCGACCTTGTAATTAACGTCGGCTTCGAGCAGGGCGAGGCGGATTTCACGCAGCGCGGCGTCCACGTGTTCCGGCGTCAACACGCCCTCGCCGCGCAAATTCTTGAGCGTGCGCTTTAGTTTATCGGATAAAGACTCGAACATGATGCCTCAGACGCGGCCACGGGCTGTAGCCGAAAACTGACATCATAAAGGCGGGCGCAAAGAGAGTCAAGGAAAGGGGATGAGCGTTTCGCGCATCCGGCGGCGGTCGTACAGCCGTCGCCGGCTCATCGCCCCTTCGTCGCCCCTTCATCGCCCTTCCGTCGCTGCTTCTTCTGGCACTCTGCTTGACTGATCATCCTGATGAGCCGCCACGCGTACTGTAACCGTGCAAACATCCCGGCTTAACTACACAGGGAGGACGAAAGATGGACGCAATCACACTGTTAAAAACCGACCACGAGAAGGTGTCCGGTATTTTCGAGAAACTCGAAGAGACGACCGAGAGCGCCGAAAAGACGCGCGAAGAGTTGTTCGCGCAACTGAAACAGGAGTTAGACCTGCACGCGCACATCGAAGAGACGATCTTCTACCCCGTGCTCAAGAAGTCCGAGGAGACGCGCGAGATCACGATGGAGGGCATTCAGGAGCACCACGTCGTCAAAGTGCTCTTGCGCGAGTTGGACGCGATGGGGGTCGGCAGCGAGACGTGGACGGCGAAGTTGAAAGTGCTCAAGGAGAACGTCGAGCACCACGTCGAGGAAGAGGAAGACGACATGTTCAAGAAAGCGCGCACGGTGTTGAGCAAGGAGCAACTGGAAGAACTCGGCACGCTGATGGAACAGGAAAAGCTGCAACAGAAACCGCTGTCGGCATCGGCCAACTAACGGGCGGCACAGGCATCAATCGAGGGCGGGCGCGTGGGTTATCACCACCACGCGCCCGCTTTTTTCATTCCGACGCCCCCGCGCCCGCGTCCTGCCGCGCGAATCTCTCCGACGCGAGCGCGAGTCCCATGATGAGATAAAAGACCATCGCCACTTCCGAGTCGCCGAGGTTGTAATGAACCAGGCCGCTCGTGAAGAACCCGACGAGGCCGCCGAGCGCGCCGAGCGCGAGTCCGCGTTCCCGCCAATCGGCGCGCGCGCGGGCGCGGCACAGACGCCACAGCATCCGCGCATAAAGAAAGACGACCGTGAGCCAGAGCAGGAGCGCGGGCAAGCCTCTCTCCAAGGCCAGTTGCAGAGGCGTGGAGTGCATGTGCCCGACGGGCAGACGCCCTTTATCGAACAACCCCCACTCGCGCCAGTGTCGCTTGAGCGAATCCATCCCGACGCCGACGAGCACGTGTCGCGGCTCGCGCGCGAACAACTCGAAGCCCTCCCGGTAGACGGTTGCGCGCCAGGAGATCGAGCCGTCCTTGCGGTCAAAGAAGCCCACCCCGCGTTTCTGCTGCAACACGTACAGCCCCAGCGGCACGACGAGCAGCGCGCCGAGCGCGACCGCCAGCGCGGCGCGCTTGCCGCCCACGCCCACCAGCGACATCACGACTAACGAGAGCAGAAACGACAGCCACGAAGCGCGCGTCACCGTCAGCAGCAACGCGACGCTCAAACCCGCCACCGCCGCCGCCAGCAACGCGCCCGGCCACGAGCGTCTTCGTTTGAGCGCGATGAGCAACCCGGCGGCGAGCGAGCCGATCAGTTGCAACGCTTCGGCGTAGGTCGTGTAGTGCCCGTAAAAGCCGGAGGCGCGCTCGTCGCGCCCGCGCGTCCAAGCGGTTACGCCGAGGCGCGCTTCCGGCGTCGCGCCCGCGCGCAACCCGGCGCGCGGCACTTCCGTCTCGAAACGCCATTCGAGACGATACACGAGCAAGCGCGCCGCGGGCGCAGTAGTAGTGGCGGCCGCGTTTCCGGCCAGCGCGCGGGCGAGCGCGTCCGGCGAATTGACGGGCGCGCCGTCAACCCTGAGCAGCGTGTCGCCCTCGTTGACGCCGGCCGCGCGCAAGGGACTGTCCGCCGTGAGAGCGGACACCTTCACGCCGCGCCCCACGGCGCGCTGCCCGAACGTGTAGACGACGTTGATCATGCACGAAGCGATCAGGGTGAAGACCAGCAGGCGGAGCCTGCGCCGCGTCGTAACGTTCTCCGCGACGAGATAGACGATGGTGAACAGACTCGCCGCGCGCAATTTGCCGATGCTCACGTCCGGGTCGTAGGAGGCGAGCGCGGAGATGAAGGTGAGAATGAAGAAGCCGAGCAGCGCGTAATCGACGGGCGTGCGAAACGTGCGCGGGCGCGGGCGCAGCGTCAAGCGCACGAGCCACGCCAGCAGCCCCAGGCTCCAGGCGATCTGCGTTCCCGCAATCGAATGCGGCGCGCAGAACGCCAGCAGGAACAGCAACGCGGCGAGCGCGCGTTCGAGCCACATGATAATCGCGCCCCGCTTCGTGCCGGTGTCGATGCCGCGCGCTCCGGCCGCGCCCGCGTGAGTCGCAGAAAGGCTCATAGCGTTAGTGGTTTCCTATTCGGCGTCGGCGTCATCGCCTGCGCCCCCGCCCACTCCTCTTCCTCACGACGTAACTCTTTAACATAGGCGACCGGAATAAACACTAACCGGCACAGCAAAATTCCGGTGGCGGCCAGCAAGGCGACGCGGACGACGCGTGGGTCGAGTTGGAAACGCTTTTGCAGCCATGCGAGCAGCAGGCCGAGAGCCACGCCGCCGAGCAGAAGCATGAGCCACTCGCCCGCCGGTATTGTCTGGCTGAACTTGAGACGGCGAAACATCGAGGCGTTCGCGCGCGCGGCGTCAATAAGCGTTGTCGCCGCGCAGCATCACGGGCAGCGTGCGCAGGATGATCTTGAGGTCGAGCAGCAGCGACCAGTTTTCGATGTAGAAGAGATCGAGCCGCACCATCTCCTCGAACGAGAGGCGGTTGCGCCCGGAAACCTGCCACAAGCCCGTCAGCCCCGGCTTCATGTCGAGCCGCTTGCGATGCCACAACTCATACGCTTCGACTTCGTAAGGGATGGGCGGGCGCGGCCCGACGACGCTCATGTCGCCCCTCAGCACGTTCAACAACTGCGGCAACTCGTCGAGGCTCAGGCGACGCAAGACGCGCCCGACGCGCGTCACGCGCGGGTCGGCGCGCAGTTTGTAGACGGGTCGCGCCTCGTCGCCCAGATTCGTCTCGGATTGCCCGGCGATGTACTTGCGCTGGTAATCGCGGTGGGCGGCATCGTCGGAGTTTGTCTGCATCGTGCGAAATTTGAGGAAGAGGAAGATGCGCCCGTCCATCCCGACGCGCTCCTGCTTGTAGAAAACTCCGCCCGGCGAGTCGAGCCTGATCAGCGCGGCGATGACGAGCCAGAGCGGCGCGAGCACGGCGAGCGCGGAGGAGGCCAGCAGGATGTCCAGCCCGCGTTTGACGAGGCGCGCCGTGCCCGACAAAGGCTCGCGGAACAGTTGGATCATCGGCAGCGCGCCGATCTGGTCGATCTCGGTCTTGCGCGGCAGGCAGTTGAACAAACTCGGCGCGATGCGAAACTCGACGCCGCGAATGCGGCCGACGCGCATCATCACGTCGAACAACACGTCGCCGGAGACGCCCGCGTCGGCGACGATCACTTCGTTGGCCGCCGTCTCGCGGATCGTCTCGGCCAAGTCCTTGATGCTGCCGATCACCGGCACGCCCTCGAAAGACTCCGGCACGCTCTCGTCAATCGCGCCGTTCTCCACCACGCCGATCACGCGATAGCCCAACTCCGGCCGCTCGCGCATCTCTCGAATACACAGGCTCGCCTCCGCGCCGCGCCCGACGACGAGGGTCGGGATCAAGTTCACGCCTTCGCGGCGCACCGCGGCCTGCGCCCCGCGTATCGCCAAACGCAGCGCGCCGAAGGCCGCGAGCGCGAACGCGAAATCGAGCATGAAGACGGCGCGCGAATAGGAGAAGGCGCGGAAGGTTGTCCCGCCGCGATAGAGGAAGGCGACCGCGACGATCAGGAGCGAGGCCACGGCGGTCGCCTTGAAGACGCGCAAAGTGTCGTCCACGTAAGAAAACTCGCCGCGCAGTTTGTAGAGATCGTAATAAGCGTGAGAGAGCACGCGCACCGGCACGACGAACAGCAGCACGGCCGCGTAAGGCGCAAACTCCTCGCTCCAGACGATGCGCCCCGCGCTCAGGGTCGCGATGACGTGTTCGCCCTCGCGCAAATAGAACGCCGCCAGAAACGAGACGGCCGCGACCACGGCGTCCGCCGCCACGAGCGCGGCTTTCACCGACGGCAACACCCACTGCGGCGCGCGCCCCTCGGCGCGCACCGCACCGGCCGTCACCCTCAACTTGTCGAACCGCTCAGCGCGCATAGTAGTTAAGGGATGAGGGATGAGGGCGGAGGGATGAATAAGAGAAGCCTTCAACCTCCGGCACGGTTTTAATTTTCATCCCTCATCCCTCCGCCTTCATCCCTTCTAAAATCATGTCCGCCACTTGCGCGCGCACGGCGGGGGCGCGGCGTGCGTGGGCGGCCTCTTTCTTGACGACCGGCAAGGCGCGAATGTCGGCCGGCGTGCGGATGCGTGTGAGGCGGCCTTCGCGGACGAGTTCTTCATCCACGGCCGCCCACTCCCCCGCATAGACGGTGGCGGCGGGCACGCCGAGCGCGGCGGCCTCGCGGTTCATCGTGCCGCCCGCGCTGACCACGAGATCGGCGGCGGCGATGAGCGTCGCCCCGTCGAGCGCGGCGCGCGGCATGATGACGTTCTCGCTGCGATGGCGCGCGTCGAACTCCTCGCGTTGCGCGTCGGTGCGCGCGAGCAG
>DASQNL010000496.1:0-2246 GCA_035644995.1 Pyrinomonadaceae bacterium
AAGCGAAGAGTGACAGGCGACAAGATGGAAAGACAAGGTTTTTGTTTTAACTCGTCACTCGTCACTCGTCACTCGTCACTTTCTTTCTTATCTCTGTCATGCGCGCGCGGAGGCGTTCTTCGTCGACGGCTAATACTTTGCCGTCGCGGTAAACTTCCCTGCCCGCGACCATCGTGAGCAGGGCGTCGCGCGCCGAAGTGGAGAAGATGAGCGCGCGCGCCGGATCGTAGACGGGGATTTGGTGCGCGCCGCCGAGTTTGAAGATCGCCAGATCGGCTTCGCGGCCTTCGGCGAGCGCGCCTGTCTGTTCTCCGTAGCCGAGCGCTTGCGCGCCGCCGTGCGTGGCGTCCGTTAGAGCGTCGGTCGCGGTGTAGTTGTTGGCGTCGCCGTCCGTCTCGCTTTTATCGAGGCGCGCGAGCAGCGTGGCGAAGCGCGCTTCTTCGAGCATGTCGCAGGTGTTGTTGCTGGCGACCGAATCGCTGCCGAAGCCGCGCGTGAGGCCGGACATCGCGGCGAACGGCGCGTGGCCGTGTCCGAGTTTGAGATTCGACTTCGGGCAGTGTGCGACGGAGGCGCGCGCTTCACGGATCGTTTCGATGTCGGCGGCGTCCACGCGCACGCAATGCGCGAGCAGCGGGCGTGCGGCGAGCACGCCGCGCGTCGAGAGGTATTGAACCGGCGACATGCGCGGCGAAGGCCAGTCGATGCCGCGTTCCGAATAGTGCCGTGCGAAAGCGCCGCGCCCGTGTTTCAACAACTCGTCTTCGTGTTCCGACTCCGCCGCGTGAATCATCAACGGCAACTTTTCGTCGCGCGCGTAGCCGGTCATTTTCACCAGCAGTTTTTCGCTCATCGTGTAGGGCGAGTGCGGCGAGACGCCGACGCGCACGAGTTCGTTTTCCATTTCGCGCAGCCGCGCCACGTCGAGTTTCAGTTTCGATAACATCTCGTCGGCGGCGCGCTCGTCGGGGTTGATCGCCTCCTGATAGACGATGCCGCGCAGGCCGACATCGCGGAGCGCAGACATCGGAGCGTCGCCCCAACTGGAGGCGTCGCCCAAAGCGGTGACGCCCGCGCGCGCCGCTTCGAGCGCGCCCCACGTTGCCGAGACGCGCAAATCATCCTGCGTCATGCGCGTCATGCGCGCGATGGTCAGTTTGCGAAGCCACGCGAAGAAGTCCGTCTCCACGTCTTCGAGATAGCCGCGCATCGCCGTGAGTTCGAGATGCGAATGGCAATTCACGAGACCCGGAATGATCGCCGCCTCGCCGAAATCTTCGCGTGCCGCTTCGGGAAATCGCGTCGCGAGTTCGGCGCGCGCGCCGACGCCGACGATAAACTTTCCCGCGACGGCGACCGCGCCGCCTTCAATCGTCGGTGACGTGACGGGCAAGACCCAGCGTGCGCAGTAGAGTTTGACGGGGAACATCTTGTTGTGGTCGTCGTGTGTGGAATCGAGAGAGTTCATGTCGAAAGGTGTCGCGCATCGGGCACGTTGGCCGATGGTTCGTGTTTGTGCCTGCGTCTGAGTAGAAACCACAGGAGGCCGGAAAAGGCAATCGTGAAACCGCCGAGCGCGGCGACGGGGCGGAGGCCGAACGCGTCCGCGCCCGCGCCCGCCGCGTACATCGAAGCGACCATCATCAGCGTCGTCAGAGTTTCGTAAGAAGCGAAGACGCGTCCGGCGTAGGCGTTGTCGGTGCGGCGCATGATGAGCGTCTGCTGCGCGGTCCACCAGATGGCGAAATTCATCTCGCGCGCGATGAGGACGAGGCTCGCCGTCCACAAATTCGGCATGAGCGTAAAGAGCGCGAGGCCGCAGCCGTCGAGGAAGAGCGAGCGCCCCATGCGCGCGCCGAGACTTTCGCCCGCCGTGTTGATGCGACGCGCGACGGGCGCGCCGAGCACGCCGCCCGCGCCCATCGCGACGAAGAGCACGGAGATGCCGAAGTCGCGCGGACGCGCCGCCCACGCCCCGGCAGTCAACTCGCCAAGCCGCGCGCCGAAGATGCTGTAAAGCGCGCGGGCGACGCCGTTGCCCAAACCCCAACCCGCGGCGACGATGAAGACCGCCGCGAGCACGCCGTCGCGCCTGACGTAGCGCAACCCCTCTCGAAACTCGACGAGCGCACGACGCAAACCCGTCGCGATGCGGCCATGCGACGAAGCGACGCGACCGCTCGATGTAGCAACGTGAGCGCGCGACGCTTCATTAGCAACTGTGACAAGCACCTTCGCCGCGTTCC
>DASQNL010000497.1:0-8194 GCA_035644995.1 Pyrinomonadaceae bacterium
ATAGCGCGGGCGCATTCGTCGTCTCGTTCGCAGAGCGTTGGCGTTCGCACGAAGAGGCGCGGCGTTGGGCGTTGGAGGTGTTGGAGGGGCGCGTGACGTGCGCGGCGGATGGCAGCCAGATTTTACCGGGACGGGAAATCAGTCTTCCGGTCGCGGCGGTGCAGGCCGCCTGGTTCGAGAACCCGCACACGGCCGACGGGCAAGGCAGCTATCGCAAGGAATCGAGGTTTGCGCTCATCACGCCGGAAGAGTTGTTGCAGGCGGAAGGCGGGGCGGCCACGGCCGCCGACCTCGTCGGCCTGCGCCGCTTCGAGTTGGAACTGGCCGCGCTCTCGGAGTTTCTCGAACGGCGTCGCGGCTGGCGCGCACGCGGCGAGCGCACCCCCGTCGCCCTCTTCGACGGCACGCTCCTGCTCTCCACGACGCGCACGCGCACCTTGACGGTTGCAGAGGATTTCTCGCGCGGCTACGTCAAAGCCATCGCCGATGCGCTCGAACTCTCGCGCGAGACGGAAGTGCCGCTCGTCGGCTACATCGATCAATCTTACGCGCGCGACATCGTGCGCCTGCTCGACCTGCTCTCCGACGACGCGCCGCCCGCCGCCACCGTCTTCGACGCGCGCTTGCTCTCGGCCGCGCACGAAGCCTCCGCCGCACCACTCTTCGCCGCGTGGGGCGACCGCACGATCTTCTGCCATTGCGTGCGCGAGGGGCTGACCCCGGACTTTCAGGATGCCGAGGGCAATCCGCTCGTCGGCTTCGTCTATTTACAGACGACGGGCGCGGGCGCGCCCGCTCGCCTCGACATCCCCGCGTGGGTTTACGACCGGGGGCTGCTCGACGAGGTCGTCAACACGGTGCGCGCCGAGTGCGTCGTCGGCAACGGTTATCCTTACGCGCTGGAGACGGCGGATGCGGCGGCCGTCATCACGGGGCACGACCGCGAACAGTTTTTACGCGCGATGCAGGAGTTCGCCGCCGAACAGAATTTGGGCTTTCAAGTTTCGCGCAAACCCGTCAGCAAGGCGCGCCGCCGTTAGGCGTTGGCGCGGTCGGCGGGGGTGAGAGAGCTAATGAACCGCACGAGCCAAGAGACGCACGGAGACACGGCGGGCGGCGCGCCGGCGGTCTTCTTGCGCTGCCCCGCGTGCGGCGAGGCCGCCCGGCGCAACGAGGCGCACTTCTGCGCGACGTGCGGGCGCAGTTTGCGCGAGCGCGCCTACGCCCCGGCCGATTCGCTCCTCGCCTCTTATCATCAACAGCGCAGCCGCCCGCCGATGTTGGCGGAACGGGAGACGGGCGGCGTCTCCTTGCCGCGCACAGTGCGGCAGCGTGTGTTCAATAACGAAAGCAATACCTCGGCGGCCGTCGCGCTCGTGCTGGTCTTCTCCGCGCTCGTGCCTTTCATCGGCATCCTGTTCTGCCCGCTCGCCGTGCTTGCCGGCGGACTCGGTCTCTTCGAAGCGTGGCTCGTGCCGCGCGTGGGCGGCGCGCGGCTCGCCGCCTGTTGTATCGGCTTCGGCTTCCTGATCGCGGGCGCGCAAGTCTTGCTTTTTCGACTCGTCTGAAGCGTCTGTGGTCAGTTGTCCGTGGTCAGTTGTCAGTTGTATCGGATCATCACGCGGGCTGCTGAAGATTGACTTGAACAATCGACCACGGACAACCGACCACGAACAACTGACAACTGACCACGGACAACTGACGACTAACAAATTCCCAAATGACCAAGATCGCTAAAATCGTCAAATCAAATTCGCACGTTGATTACATCGGGCGCGTGATCGACCGCCTCGACGCGGACGCGCCGCCGGGGGCGGAAGATTACGGTTTCGCGCAGTTTGTGTCGTTGCCGGTCGCGGATAATTTTGAAGTCGTCGGGGTGATCTACGACACGCAGTTGGTCAACCCGGAATACGGGCAGTTCGGGCCGCGCCTGTCGCCCGCCGCCGACCTCGCCATCCTGAGTCCCGATTATTTGAACGAACAGGGCGTGCTCGCAGGCATTCTCCTGCTCGGCTGGCGCGCGGCGGGCGGCGAGCGGCGCATGGGCGTGCCGCGCCGCGTGATTCCGGTCGGGCAGGATGTGTACCGGCTGGACGAACAGCAGGTCGGCGAGTTTCATCGCGACGGCGCGGGGCGCGTCGGCTTGCATTACTATTCGCAGATCGTGGCGCACGCCGGAGCGTTCGCCGTGCCGCTCATCGAAGCCATCCTCGAACAACTCGAAACCGTCTGCACGCCTGAGGAGCGGCAGCGTTTTTGCGTGCTCAAAAGATCGCTCGCTTGGCAACGCACGCTCGGCGGCGTGCGTCTCTAAAGAGATCACATCAGGGGAAGAAAGCTCACGGAAAAGGAAACACCTATATGAAAATAAAATATCAAACACTGCCTCTCGCGGCCTTGCTGTTGCTGACCTCGCTGGCGTCCGTCGCTTTCGGGCAACGCGCGCGCACCATCAGCGATCCGGCGGACGTGAAGAAGACCGCGCCGTCGGCCACGACGGCAGCCGTCGCGCCCGCGCCGCAGAGCGTGAAGGCCAAGTACGAGGGCGGCATTTTCGGGTATAACAAAAAGCAGACCGGCACGCTCAATTTCGACGACGAAAGCAGCCGCCTCGTCTTCCGCGACAAGACGCAGAAGGAATACATCTCGATCCCTTACAAATCAATCGCCGCCGCCTACGCCGACACGCAATCGCGTCGCCCCAAGGCGGCCAGCATCATCGGCAGCGCGCACCTCTATGCGCTGCCCGCGCTGCTGTTCAAAAAGAAATACCGCTACCTGACGATGCAGTTCAATGATCCCGATACGCAGGTGAAAGGCGTCACCAGTTTCAAGGTGGACGGCAAAGAGATGCTGCTCTCCATCCTCGAAACGGTCGCGCGCAAAGCCGAACTCACGGCGCGCGGCGAGGCTTACGTCCGCGTGGATAATTCGGCGGACAAGGATCAGGATAAGTAGAAGCCGACTCCGAAAAAAACTCTGTCGAGCAAGAGCCGGAAGTGACGCTTGAACGTGCGTCGCTTCCGGCTGCTTTTATGTTCGGCGCGGCTTGCGGGGAGGGGAACAAAAAGGCTTCGCCACGTGGAGATGGGGCGGCGCACGAAGGCTTACAGTGCAGACGGTCATACCGCTCGCCCGGTTCACAACAGCCGCAACTCGCCTTGCCCGCCGTCGGCTTTCCGCGCCCGCACGCCGCCCGATAACGAGAGCGGCACAACAGTTTTTACGCCGCGCATGTTCATCAATTCTTTACCTCGACGGTCGGAAGCGGTTTCTATTGTGACCGTGGCGACGAAACTCTCTTGCAGCGGGGGAAAGAGTATTTCAACTCCACATCGGAGAGATCGCTGTCGCCCTGAATTTTCACGGCGGACGATCTAAGCTCGGCTAAAGTGTTGGAAGCTTTTTTGATGAGGGCTTCGAGTTTCGGACAGTTTTCAAACTCGCCGGAGTAGGCGTACATGCTGCCGGATAATTCGCCTTCCACTCCCTTCAGGATTTTGATCGAGAAGCGGCCGCGCTCATCGGTCGTCGCGTAGGCGTCGCCCTTGCGGTTGTCTTTGGTCTGGGCGGCTTTGAAGTTCACGGTCTCCTTAACCACGGGCTTCCCGTCCGCGTAAAAGAAGACGCCTTCAATCGTGACGGTCTCTTCCACGACGGGCACGTGAACGTCCAAGCCGTCGAGCATGTTTCCCGCGCCGATGGTGATGACCGTCGCGCGCTCGCGCTCGAACACGTTCGGGTAATAGAACTTCTCGAACGGGTGGCGGCTGCTGATCTCTCCGTCCCAGTTGACGGCCAGCAGATAGCTCCCGGCCGGAATTTCCTTGATCTCGAAGGCGGCGGATTCCTTCGTGCACGCGCCCTTGTAGAAATACTTCGGCGGCTCTCCTTGAGCGTGGACGAGAGCGAGACAGACCTCTTTCATCGGTCGCCCGTGCGGGTCGTAAACTGTGCCGCGCATGGCGTTGTCGATCTCGAAGTGAGTGTCGAGGGCGGTGTGCTTTTTGGCTTCGATGGTGACAAGCTCGCCTTTCGGCGCGTCTTCTCCTCTCCGGGCAAGACCGTCCAAAGACCTCTCGTCAAAAGCAAGCGCCTTCCATCCCGGCGGAGTCTCGAATTCGACCCGATATTGCCCGGCGGGCAGATCGTAGATTTCGTAAGCCCCGTGCTTGTCCGTTTTGACTTCGTGGGTTTTGCCCGCCCCGGTAATGCGCACCGACCTGCCCTCGACGCTTAAGGCGGCGGCGTCGTTCAATCGAATCGTGCCTGAGAGGCGCGACTTGCCGCGCACGCGTTTGAGCTTATTCAGATACAGCAAATCGTCGGCGGCGCGGTTCAAGCCGCCCGACCGGCCGCAGTCGGAGCCATACCACATGGCCGGGTTCCGCTCGCCTGAGTTGAGGTAAAACAGAAACTCCTCGCCGATCTCTTTTTCGCTGAAAGTCCAGATGCAGTCCGCGCCGCCGCCCTGCGCGAAAGTCATCTCGTCGCCGGCTTTCAAATTCCCTTTGAAGACCCGCTCGACGAGCATTCCGGCTGACTTGTCCATGTACACATACTTGTCGCCGCCTCCGGGCACCCGCCCCGCGGGCGCGGTCTTCACCGATTTCTCGACCGACACCAGCCGGGTGATGACGACGACATCGGCCATCTCATATGCGACCTGCGTCGTCGGCTTCGGGGCGCAAGAGCAGGCGCGAGCCTCGCGCGCACCGAAGCACAGGACGGCGAAGATGAACGCCGGAAACAGAACGCATCTTTTATCAGGCATGGCTCATCCTTATTAGTTCCGACCCCGGCCGAAGGACGACGGCGGCGGCGGGGTCGGTCAACTTCGCGCGCTTAGTGGTCGTGAGGCGTGTTCGCCGGACGCTCGCCCTGATAAATCTCCGCTCCCGTCGAGACGAACTCCGCCGCCTTCTCACGCATCCCCGCCGCGAGCGCGGCCGACTCTTCGAGTTCCTTGCGCGCCGCGAAGTCGCGCACCTCTTGCGTGATCTTCATCGAGCAGAAATGCGGGCCGCACATCGAGCAGAAGTGAGCGAGCTTTGCGCCCTCCTGCGGCAGCGTCTCGTCGTGATACTCGCGCGCCACTTCCGGGTCGAGCGAGAGATTGAACTGATCCTCCCAGCGAAACTCGAAGCGCGCTTTCGACAGGGCGTTGTCGCGCAGTTGCGCGCCGGGATGACCTTTCGCCAGATCGGCCGCGTGCGCCGCGATCTTGTAGGCGATGACGCCCTCTTTCACGTCTTTCCGGTCGGGCAGCCCCAAGTGCTCTTTCGGCGTGACGTAGCAGAGCATGGCCGTGCCGTACCAGCCGATCATGGCCGCGCCGATGGCCGAAGTGATGTGATCGTAGCCGGGGGCGATGTCGGTCGTGAGCGGCCCCAGAGTGTAGAAAGGGGCTTCGCCGCAAGTGGCGAGTTGCCTGTCCATGTTCTCTTTGATGAGATGCATGGGCACGTGGCCGGGGCCTTCGATCATCGTCTGGCAATCGTATTCCCACGCGATGCGCGTGAGTTCGCCGAGCGTGTCGAGTTCGGCAAACTGCGCCTCGTCGTTGGCGTCGGCGATGGAGCCGGGGCGCAGCCCGTCGCCCAGAGAGAACGACACGTCGTAGGCGGCCATGATCTCGCAGATGTCGCGGAAGCGCGTGTAGAGGAAACTCTCCTCATGGTGCGCGAGACACCACTTCGCCATGATCGAACCGCCGCGCGAGACGATGCCCGTCGTGCGTTTCGCCGTGAGCCGGATGTAGGGCAGGCGCACGCCCGCGTGGATCGTGAAGTAGTCAACGCCCTGCTCGGCCTGTTCGATGAGCGTGTCGCGGTAAATCTCCCACGTCAACTCTTCCGCGCGGCCTCCGACTTTCTCCAACGCCTGATAGATCGGGACGGTGCCGATGGGCACGGGCGAGTTGCGCAGAATCCACTCGCGCGTGGCGTGGATGTTTTTGCCCGTGGACAAATCCATCACCGTGTCCGCGCCCCACTTCGTTGACCAGCGCATCTTCTCCACCTCTTCCTCAATCGAAGAGGCCACGGCCGAGTTGCCGATGTTGGCGTTGATCTTGACGAGGAAGTTGCGCCCGATGATCATCGGCTCGCTCTCCGGGTGATTGACGTTCGCCGGGATGATCGCGCGCCCGCGCGCCACCTCGTCGCGCACGAACTCAGGCGTGACGAAGGCGGGAATCGCCGCGCCGAGCGAGTCGCCGCGGTGCTCGTGAAAGAGCGAACTGCGGTCGGCGCGCGAGTGCTCGCGCATCGCGTGCAAGGCCATCTCCCGCCCCATGTTTTCGCGCAGCGCGATGAACTCCATTTCCGGCGTGACGATGCCGCGCCGCGCATAGTGCATCTGCGTCACGCGCGCCCCGGAGCGCGCGCGCAGCGGAGCGCGACGCAGGCCGGGAAAGTATTCGAGTCGCCCCTTCGTCTTTTGTTGCGCATACTCGACCGCGCCCGCCGTCAGGTAGCCGTCGTCCTCCGGTTTGACTTCGCGCCCCGCGTATTCCTCCACATCGCCGCGCGCGATGATCCATTCGCGCCGGAGCGGGGCGAGTCCCTCGCGCTCGTCGCACTTGACGTTCGGGTCGCCCCACGCGCCGCTCGTGTCGTAGACGCGCACGCTCTCGTTCGTTTCGAGCGTGCCGTCGGGATGGCGCGTCGCGTTCAGCGCGACTTCGCGGAAGGGAACGCGCACGCCCGCGCGCGCGCCTTCGATGTAAACTCGCGCGGAGTTCGGGAGTTGCACGTCATCGCTGCGTCGATCTTCAAGCCGCTCGGTTGGTTCTTTAGTTGTACTCATCGGTTGATCTTCCGTCCGGCCGCTTCCGGCCTGAAAAGAAAAACCGCTTGCGAAACGTGAAGGATCGCAAACGGTCTTCCGGCGTTTCTCCCTTCGGCGGTACTAACCGCATCAGGTTCTAGGGGTCTCACACGTGCGTGACTCTCAGCCGCGCCGGCGGGCGCGGCTCCCCCGAAAACTTTTCTGTGACTGTCAAAAAAAAGAACGGCGAATTATGACTTACCCGCCCGTCATTCGACAAACAGGTCATCAACCGCCATCGTCCAACCCGGCACGGCGGGTTCGGCCTCCGCCGTCTGGCCGCGACGATAAATTCGCGGCCGGTCAGGAGCCGTCGCGGAATAAACGCGCACGACCGACTCGCTCAATAGGTCAACGTCCCACACGACCTGCGTGCCCGCCGCGAAATACTCGGCGCGCTTCCGCGCCATCTCGCTCTCGGCCTTCGCCCCGTAGTCGCCTTCGCTTCTGACTTCGACGGCGAAGACGGGCGCGCCCTCAAAAAATTTCATGGTGATCTCGCCGATATAGAAGGCAGCGTCGGGGCTGAAAGATTTGCGGCCGGGCAAGTTCACTTTAAACGCTGCATTGTCGCCTACAGCGTGGCCGGTTCTGGTGCGCTTTGCATATTGGCGTAGAGATACAAAAATTTCACACGCCGCATAGTTAGGCGTGCCTCCGGTTGGTGACATGTGGACGATCTCCCCGTTGACGAGTTCCGCCTTGCCGTCAACTTTGTAGAGGTCTTCAATGGTGGCTTCGGTTTTTGTGCTCATATAAACGCCTCGCCTGACGTTAGCCGCCGATGAAGCTCATCGTGCGCGCGGGCTGGAGAAAATCGGGGTCGTTGATGTAGTGGCGCGGCTCTTTTTTCAGGACGACCGATTCGATGTACTCGACGGTCTCGGCGCGCGTCACGCCGGTCTGCCGGATCACGTCGCGCAGCGAATGCTCGACGGTGGAGAAGAGGCACGTCCTGATCTGGCCGTCGGCCGTGAGACGGATGCGGGAGCACGCGCCGCAGAAGGGTTCGGAAACGGGCGCGATGATGCCGATTTCGCCGGGCGCGCCGTCGCTGAAACGGTAGCGCGCCGAGGTTTCCGCGCCGCGCCGGACGGGCAGCGGCGCGAGCGGGAAACGCTCCTCAATCGCGGCGCGGATTTCGCGGCCGGAAACGACCCCCGCGCGCGACCACTCGTGGCCGGAATCCAAAGGCATAAACTCGATGAAGCGCATCGCGATGTCGTGCTCGCGCGCGAAGGCGGCGAAATCGGCGACCTCCGAATCGTTGTGCCCGCGGACGATGACGGCGTTGATTTTGATGGGCGTGAGTCCGGCGGCGCGCGCCGCCGCGATGCCTTCGAGCACGCGCGCGAGCACG
>DASQNL010000498.1:0-7167 GCA_035644995.1 Pyrinomonadaceae bacterium
CTGCAACTGACGGGCGACGAGCGCGAGCGGCTCGCCAAGCACTACACCGAGAACAGCGAGGCGCAGCAACTCTACCTCGCCGGTCGTTACCACTGGGGCAAACGCACCCCCGAAGGCCTGCGCCAGGCCATCGCCAACTTCGAGCAGGCCATCGCCAAAGATTCGCGGTTCGCGCTCGCCTACGCCGGTCTCGCCGATTGCTACGCGCTGCAAAATTGGTATCTCGAACCGCCGCCCGCGGACGCCTTCGCGCGCGCCAAGCAGGCGGCCGAGCGCGCTGTCTCTCTCGACGATTCGCTGGCCGAAGCTCACGTCTCGCTCGCCAACGCCAAATTTCATTACGACCGTGATTGGCAAGGGGCGGCGGCCGAGTTTCGCCGCGCCATCAGCCTGAACCCGAACTACCCGACCGCGCACCACTGGTACGCCTTCAATCTCTCCGCGATGGAGCGGCACGAGGACGCGCTCGCCGAGATCAAACGCGCCGAGGAACTCGACCCGCGCTCCGCCGTCATCGCCACCGCCGTCGCCAACGTCCTCTTCCACGCGCGCCGCTTCGACGAGGCCATCGAACAGTGTCGCAAGGCTCTCGCCATGGATCCCGGCTCGCTCCCGGCGCACATCGTGCTGCGTTGGAATTATGAGAAGAAAGGGATGACGGAAGAGGCTTTCCGCATCTACGAAAAAGAGCGCGCCTTCGCCGGCGATACGCCGACGACGCGCGCGAAACTGGCGCACGTTCTGGCCGTATCGGGTCGCGCCGACGAGTCGCGCCGGATACTGCAAGAACTCGTCGCACGCCGCCGCCAAGAATGGGTGACGGCCTACGAGATCGCCGTCGTCTATTCGCTTCTCGGCGACCGCGACAACGCTTTCACTTGGCTCGACCGCGCGGAGCGTGAGCACGCCGTCGGCTACACATACCTGCGCGTCGACCCGCGCCTCGACAACCTACGCGGCGACCCGCGCTACGCCGAGTTGCTGCGTTGAACGCTTGTTCACCGGCAACGCTACCTCGCCCACGCGAAACGGCGTCACCACATTCGCCAGTCGTGCGTCTTGCCGCATGTCCCGGCGTGCGCGCGCCCTCAAGGCCAGACGATACTCCACGAAGTCGAACCCGGCTTCCACCATCCGCGACATCGCATCGGCGAAGCCGCTCGACAAGAAAGTCAACCCGCAACCGGCCGCCACCACAATCCCGAAACAGATTAAATAACTCATCGCTTCACTCTCCCTCACCGACGCTTTTCAAATAAACTCTTAACCCCGGCCGCCCCTCGCAAGCTCCGCCGCGCCGCTTTTTCAAACCACAGCTTCCGGCCTGACTAAACTGCTCCCCGGCGACTTAATCCCCTTCAGCCATTTCTCGCGCCGCGCCCGCCGTCGTCCCGTCTTGATCTCTTCGAGGCGATGATTGCGCTCCGTGCGGCTCGCGCCTCTCGTCGCCGACTCGCGGTCATCAGCGCGATGACGCTCGCCGCCCGTCGCGTGCCCGTTCCCCGTGTGAACGCTCGCGCGCGTCCGCGCATTCAGGTTGTCCATCGTTTCGCTCATTGCCGTTAAGGCTCCTCTTTACCTGACTGAGTCCTGCCGCTTGCAACCGCCCTGCTCATACCGCGAGTTTTTATTGTCTTCATTTACTAACGCGCAGCCGGCCGGCAAACGGGATCACTTTTTCAGCCTGCGCCCGGTAATTTTCCCGGCGGCGAGGCGCAGGCGTTCCCGTCCCGTTCGCGTGCGCCGACAAAAACGGACTGGCTCAGGTTAATTGCCTGAGCCAGTCCGTTTTGTGGCGCGCCCTGCCCATTCGGGCGCGCCGGGGGAGAGGGAAATTCGAGTCCGGCTAGCGTGCTTCCGTTTTCACCGCCTCGATCACGCTCATCGGGGAGGCGGTCGGGATGATGCGCGTCAACTCGAAACCGGCGGCGGCGAACAGGGCGCGAAATTCGTCCGCGGTGCGTTCCAGCCCGCCGGGCGAGAGCATCATTTCGAGGTCTTGAATCTTCGCGAAGTGCGGCTCATTTCCCTCCGGGACGACCATTTCCACGAGCAGCAGTTTGCCGTGCGCGGGCATCGCGCGGTGGCAGTTCTTGAGGATCGAGAGGGCGCGCGGGTCGTCCCAATCGTGAATGATGTGCTTCATCAAATAGGCGTCCGCGCCCTCCGGGATGCTCTCGAAGAAGTTGCCCGGCGCGAGTTCGACGGCCGCCCCCAGGCCTTCCGCTTCGAGGTACGCGTGCGCCCCGGCGACGACCTGCGGCACGTCGAACAGCAAGCCCTTGAGGTGCGGGTTGGCGCGCATGATGGCGACGAGCAGGCTGCCGTGCCCGCCCGCGATGTCGGCCAGCTTCCCGATTGACGAAAAATCGTAGGCTTCGACGACCGCCTTCGCGACCATTTTCGACAAACTCGTCATCGCGTTATCGAACACGCGCGCCGCCCCGGCGTTCTCCGCGAAATACGGAAACACCTCTTGGCCGTGGACGTGCTCCCAAGCCGCCTGTCCCGTCCGCGCGCTGTAGGGCGCGTCGCCCCACACCTGCCAGTGCCAGTCCGCGCCCATGAAGATGGCGAGGTCGCGCATCGAGCCTTCAACGTCCGCGCGCAAAAGCTCCGCCGCCGGCGTCAACTCGAACACCCGGCCTCCGGCGGTCTCCGCAAAGACGCCGCAACTTGCGAGCGCGCGCATGAAGCGGTACAGCGAGGGGGCGTGCGCCCCGGTTTCCGCCGCCAGTTCGTCAACGCTGCGCGCCCCGTTCGCCAGCCTGTCGGCGACGCCGAGTTCGGCCACCACGCGCAACGCCTGCGTGACGAGCGGCGCGGAGAGCATCTGCATCAGCGCGGCCTCCGGCGGCGGCGCGGGCGTGTGGACATCTCTATCATTCCGCGGTGTGACCATTTCTAATACTGCGCTCATATTTTTCGCTTCCTCTCATGTAGTGATCAATCAATAAAATTCGCTTCCGTACATTAACGCGCGATTCGCGCCCGCGCGGGATCACCCCGTCCGAAAATTTTACCCGTCGCGGGCGGAAGATTTTTCCGCGCGCCCGCGCCGTGTCGGGTGCGCGTCGCGCGGCGGAGCCGCCCGCGCAGTGTCTCCCGGCTTGCATTTACTTTCGCGGCCGGCATCTAATAAACGAACTCGGATAATCATGCGAAAGGTTGGAGGAAACCACCAGATGAAATATCGGAAGATGATCGCGTGCGCGCTGCTGTCGGCCGTCTGCTTCGAGACGCTCGGCGTCGCCGCCGCTCTTGCCGCCCAGAGGAGACGCGCGCCGAAGCCCGCCGCCGCCGGCCGCACTTCGCTCGACGCCAAGATTCGACGCTTCGCCCCGACGACCCTCACGGCCGACGCCTCGCGTCTCTCCGCGGGCGACCGCCGCGCGCTCGCCAAGATTATCGAGGCCGCGAAGTTGTTAGACCCGCTCTACCTCGAACAGGTGTGGAGCGGCAACCCCGCGCTCCGGCGGCGACTCGAAGCCGACCGCACGCCGGAAGGCCGTGCGCGCCTCCACTATTTCCGCATCAACGTCGGGCCGTGGTCGCGGCTCGACGGCAACGAGCCGTTCATCGCGGGCGTCCCGCGCCAGAAGCCGCGCCACGCCAACTATTACCCGGACGACATGACGAAGGAAGAGTTCAGCGCGTGGGTCGAAACGCTCCCGGCCGCGGAGCGTGCGCGCGCCACCGGCTTCTTCCACCTCATCCGGCGCGGCGCGGACGGCAAGCTCAAGACCGTGCCCTACAGCGCGGAGTATCGCCGATTTCTCGAACCCGCCGCGCGGCTCCTGCGCGAGGCCGCCGGGTTGACGACCAATGCGACGCTCGGAAGTTTCCTCAGCAAACGCGCCGACGCTTTTCTCTCCGACGATTATTACGAGAGCGACGTGGCGTGGATGGACTTGGACGCGCCGATTGACGTGACCATCGGCCCTTACGAAACTTACGAGGACGAGTTGTTCAACTACAAGGCGGCCTTCGAGTCATACGTCACGCTGCGCGACGAGGCGGAATCGGCGAAGCTCGCCAAGTTCAGCGGTTACTTGCAGGAGTTGGAAGACAACCTGCCGCTGGAGGCGCGCTATCGCAACCCGCAACTCGGCGCGCTGTCGCCCATCCGCGTCGTCAACCAAGTTTTCTCTTCGGGCGAGGGCAATCGCGGCGTGCAGACGGCGGCCTTCAACCTGCCGAACGACGAGCGCGTCGTCAAGGAAAAAGGCTCGAAGCGCGTCATGCTCAAGAACGTGCAGGAGGCGAAGTTCGAGAAGACGCTCGTGCCCATCTCGCGCGTCGTGCTCGCGCCCGCCGAACGCCGCGCGCTCTCCTTCGAGTCGTTCTTCACGCACATCCTCGCGCACGAGTTGATGCACGGGCTGGGGCCGCACAACATCAACGTCGGCGGGCAGGCGACGACCGTCCGCATGCAGCTCAAAGAACTTTACTCGCCCATCGAGGAAGCGAAGGCGGACATCACGGGGCTGTGGGCGTTGCAGTATTTGATGGACAAGGGCGTGGTCGAGCGCGGGATGGAGCGTTCGCTCTACACCACCTATCTGGCGAGCTGCTTCCGCTCGGTGCGTTTCGGCATCACGGGGGCGCACGGCAAAGGCATCGCCGTGCAGTTCAACTACCTGACCGACGAGGGCGCGATCAAGTTCGACGAGCGCACCGGCGTTTTTCACATCGACGAGTCGCGGATCAAATCGGCCGTCGCCAAGTTGGCGCGCGAGATTCTCACGCTTCAGGCCGAAGGCTCGTATGCGAAGGCCAAAGCGATGCTCGACAAGTACGGCGTGATTCGCCCGCCGATGCAGCGCGCCCTCGCCCGCCTCGGCGACGTGCCCGTGGACATCGAACCGCACTTCCCGCTGGCGGCGGTTAGATGACTTAGGCGACAGCCTTACGCCCCGGAGACGGGGACGGCCTCGGAAGAGGCGCGGAGAAAAGCCTGAAAGAATTTCAAATTTGAAAGCGCAAATTTCAAAGTTCAACCTCGTAAGTTCAAACTTGAATTTTCAACTCTGCCGTTTCAAATTTGAACTTTCAACTTTGCCATTTCAAATTTGAACTTTACAATTCTTTCCTTCCCTGATCCATCGGCGGCGGTGAAGGTCTTACGATGTTCGCGGGCTGGCGGCTCACAGTCTGTCGGTGATAACCCGTTTGAGTTCGTCCAACGTGCGGCACGAGTTGATGGCGGCGGCGTCTACGAATTCTTCGAGCGTCGCGCCGCGCCGGCGCAGGATCGCGGGCAGAGCCAGCCCCGCGACGCCGTGGCGGGCGCGCAATTCGTCGGCGTGCAAAAACTCCGTGCGCGCGTCGAGGCTTTCGAGAAACTCCTTCCACTCGCGGCGCATCCCGAAGGCCGTATGCGTGAGCGCGCACAAATTGCAGGCGTAGGTTTCGGGCGAGAGGATTTTATGCGCGACATCGCTCAGCGTGTTGAAGAGGCCGCCGTCCGCGTTGTAGACGAAAACGAGCGTCGGCTTCGTCCGGGTCTCATTGTGCGCCGTATCCTTCACCGTATGTCTCCGCCCCGGCCTCTGTGCCTTAGTCCTCGCGCAGTTTCTCGCCTTCGCTCTTTTTGGGCGTGAGCGTCGCGTCTTTATTCAGCCCCAACTCCTGTTGCGCCTCGACCGACGAGCCTGCGGGTGCGTAACCGAGTCCCGTCTTGATCTCGCGCCACTTGGCTTTCAGGTCTTTCATCAAGTGCCCCGGCGCTTCGTAACCATAAGCGCGATATGTCCCCGGCTCGACTTTTCCCTTCGCACCGACGAAGGCGGCGAAGGCGGCAGTCCACGCATCGAAATCCCCATAGACGTTTTCCCCTCCCGCCCCCATGTCCTCCGCCTGATTATCGCTGTACTTCTTCCCGCGTCCGAATTCCAGATACCGCCACAACTCATCCGGCACTTCAACGCCGCCGTAGCGACACTGCCAGACAAGCGGCGCATAGGTGTCGCGCATCTCCGCGAAGGGCTCCGACTCCGGGTCGAAATAGTGTTTGCGCCGCAGAATTTTAGGCCGCCCTGTTTCGTCCAATTCGTCGCCGCCCCCGTCGCCGTAGCAGAAGAACCCGGCGGTGCGCCCTTCCAGATGGTTCAGACTCAGTTCCGACCACTGCTCGGAGTGTTCGAGTTGCTTCGCGAGTTCGGCGTCCTTGTGCTGGATCAAATCCTCGCGCGGGTTGCCGCCGTTCATGCACACCAGCCGGTCGAACATCAACTTCAAATTGCTCGTCGGCGCGTACCAGTTGACCGGCCCGATAATCGCCCACGCATCGGCCAGATCGAGCCGCGCGTACATGTTCAAATCCCACATCAGGTCGGGTTCGGAAGAGTGCTTCGGCTCGTAACAGTTACAAGGCCAGACACAGAGCGCCATCGAGGTGGAGACGCAGGCGTTGCAACTCTGGATGCGGGCGCGGCCGTACACGTTTCCGAGGTCTTCGTAGTCAATCTCCCATTCCTGCGGGAGACGTTCGGCCATGCGCAGCATGAGGGCGCGCGACTTGGAATCCACGCCGGGGCAGTTGTATTGCCGGCGGTCTGAGCCGGAGATGATAAGGACGCGCAGGGGGCGTTCGGCGAGGGGAAGTTTTCCGTTTTCGTCGTTAGGTTTCACATGATTGTCTCCGGCCAGACGATAAGTTATCTTCGTGTGAAGATAAGTGAAAGGTATTGCAAAACGTTGCCGTCCAACTTCGGCAATCGAATTATTTCCGCTCGCCGGGAAACCGATGACCCGACCGTGGAGACGCGCGGCCGAACGTAAGATTAGATAGATGCGAAAATTCCCCGCATGGCTCGGTGCGTCGCTCGCCGTGGGAGCGTGCGGCGCGTTGGCGTGGTTGGAGGGGCGACGGCCTTTGCGGCGTTCGGTCGAATCGAAATTGGTGCGCGACGCGCGCAATCTCGCCGTGGCGGGCGTGGCCGCCGTCACGCTCCGACTCGCCGAACGCCCCGTCGTCGAACGCCTCACCGCGCTCGTCGAGCGGCGCAAAATCGGGTTGCTCAAACAGGTCGCGCTGCCGCGCCCGCTGGAAATCGCGCTCGCCGTCCTTTTGCTGGATTACACGCTCTACGTGTGGCACGTGCTGGCGCATCGCGTCCCGCTCCTGTGGCGTTTTCATCTCGTGCATCACGCCGACCTCGACCT
>DASQNL010000499.1:0-2325 GCA_035644995.1 Pyrinomonadaceae bacterium
GGACGTGTACGAGCGGCAGCGACACCGCGACGCCGTCTCCGCGCGCCGCGCGCTCGCGCTGCTCGACCGGCGCGTGAACGCGGAGCCGACGCAAAACCTGCTCGCGCTCTACCGGCTGAATCAGGGGCCGATTGCCACGACGCTCGATAACAAGCGCGAGCCGTTCCTGCCCGTGGAGATGACGCCGCCCGGCCACAACGTCTACCCGTGGGGCATCACCAAAGCGGAAGTCGAAGCGTTTCTCGCCGCGCACCCCGAAAGAAAAGATTCGCTCCTCGACCTGCGCACCGTCGTCCGCCGCGCCGCCGCGCAAAACTTACGCGAAGACCTCGCCAAGCTCAGGCAGTATCCGGCGCTCTCGACGCTGCATCCGGGTCTGCAAGACGATCTGACCAAACTCTCCGCGCGCCCCGATCCCAAGATGTTATACGCCGTGCCTTATTCGGTCGCCTACGCCGACGAGATGATCCGCGCGCACGCGCTCTTGCACGAGGCCGCCGACGCCGTGCAGAAAGACGACGAGGAGTTCGCGCGCTACCTGCGCAACCGCGGCCGCGACCTGCTCTCGGATGATTACGAATCGGGCGACGCCGCCTGGATCACGGGTCGCTTCAAGAACCTCAACGCGCAGATCGGGTCTTACGAGGTTTACGACGACGAACTCTACGGCGTCAAAGCCTTCTACGCTTTGAACGTGCTCGCGACGCGGCGGCAGGAGACGGACGAGTTGCGCCGCGCGATGAAGGGATTGCAGGCGCTCGAAGATTCTCTGCCCTACGACCGGCACAAGCGCGTGCGCGAAGACATCCCCGTCGGCGTCTACGACGTGATCGCGGACTTCGGCCAATCGCGCGGCGGGAACACCGCGACCATCCTGCCGAACGAGAGCTATCTCGCGCGCCGCTACGGGCGCACCATCCTGCTGCGCGCCAACATCATGCGTCACCCGGAAATTTTCAAAGGCTCCGGCAACGCGTGGGGCGCGGCCGTCGCCCCGGCGCACGCCGGCGAACTGACCTTCGACGGCAGTTTCTACCGCACGCTCTGGCACGAAGTCGGGCACTACCTCGGCGTAGACCGCACGCGCGACGGGCGCGACCTCGATACGGCCTTGGAAGCGAACTCCAGCCTGCTCGAAGAGATGAAGGCCGACCTCGTTTCGCTCTACGTCGCCGAGGCGTTGCGCAAGTCCGGTTATTACACCGAGGCGCAATTGCGCTCGCTCTACGCGAGCGGCATCCAGCGCGTCTTGCAAAACAACCGCCCGCGCCGCACGCAGCCCTACAACACCATGCAACTCATGCAGTGGAACTTCTTTTTGGAGCGCGGCGTGCTGCGCTTCGACCCGCAGACGAAGCGGCTCTCGATCAACTACGGCAAATATCACGACGCCGTCGGCGACCTCTTGAAGCGCGTGCTCGAAGTACAGTCGGCGGGCGACAGGGCGGCGGCGGATCGTTTCATCGAGCAATACGCGACGTGGGATGAGAACCTGCACGGCGCGGTCGCGGCGAACATCCGCGCGCAGCAGCAATACAGGTTCCGCATCTTCAAATACGCCGCGCTCGGCGAATAAGGCGCACGCGCGTGCGGGCGGAGCCATGGTGAGCATGAACATATGAAAGCAGTCGCCGTCTTCCCCGAAGCGAAAGAAATCAAGCTCGTCGAGCACGAGGAGCCGCGTCTTTCGTCGCCGACCGAAGTTAAGCTGCGCGTGCTCGAAGTCGGCATCTGCGGCACGGACAAGGAGATTTGCGCCTTCGAATACGGCACGCCGCCGCCGCGCTCGCCCTACCTCGTGCTCGGCCACGAATCGTTGTCCGAAGTGGTTGAGACGGGCGACGGCGTGACGAGACTCAAACCGGGCGACCTCGTCGTCGCCTCCGTGCGTCGCCCGTGCCCGCACGAGACTTGCGTCGCGTGTCGGATGGGGCGGCAGGATTTTTGCGTCACGGGCGACTTCACCGAGCGCGGCATCAAGGAACGGCACGGCTATCTGACGGAGTTCGTCGTTGACGACGAGCGATACATGAACGCGCTGCCCGCGCACCTGCGCGAGATCGGCGTGCTGGTTGAGCCTCTGACGATTGCGGAGAAGGCACTGATTGAAGTGTGGCAGGTGCAGAAGCGTCTCCCGTGGTGGTTTGCTCCGGGCGAGGCGCAGCCGCCGAACGGGAGCGGCGCGGCGGCCGCGAGCGCGGGCGGGCGCGAGTGGCTTTATCATCGCGCGGTCGTGCTCGGAGCGGGGCCGGTCGGCTTGCTCGGCGCGATGGCTCTGGTCGTCGCCGGGTTCGACACCTACGTCTATTCGAGAGAACCGGCCAC
>DASQNL010000500.1:0-1854 GCA_035644995.1 Pyrinomonadaceae bacterium
TTCCCGAATATCTCGCCGCCGGTCTGCCCACCGTTTGCAACGCGGGGATCGGCGACACCGACGACATTCTGACGGGCGCGCGCGTCGGCGTCATTGTCCGCGACTTCGACGAGCGGACGCTTGACGAAGCCGCCCGCGCCGCCCTCGCGCTGGCCGATGAACCGGACGTGCGCGAGCGCGCGGTCGAGACGGCGCATCGCTTTTTCGACCTCGCGCGCGTCGGCGGCGTCGGCTATCGCAACGCCTACCGGCGGCTGGCCGCGGAGGCGGCGGGCGCGTTCGTGATTCCCGAAACCACGTAGCCGCCACGGATGAAGTTTGCCACGGGTGAAGTTTGCCACGGGTGAGTTTTGCGGCGGATGAATTTTTGCCACGGATGAAATTTTTGTCGCGGGTGAGTTTGTGAACGACGCGGGCACATCGAGAGTTGACGAAACGACGCCGGAGACGCCGTGGCGCGCGGCGGAGTCGTCCGATTTGATGGCTCTGTGGTGGGAGAAACAGCGGGCGACGGGTCTTGTCCGCTACGACCCGCGCCTGCTGGTGCTGCACGGCGTGGAAGAGGCGTGCGGCGCGCACGGGTGGGGCACGGTTTTTTACAGCAAGGCGCGCGAGGATTACAAAACGCGCGTCGGGAGCTTGCCGGAGAAGCGCGCGGCCACGTTCGATCTCGAATTGATGAGCCGGCTGTTGTTCGCGCGCGCCGGCGGTCTCAACGTCGCCGCCAACCCGAACAGCCTCGTCCCCGGTCATCTCGTCGTCTGGCCGGAAGAGAAGCGCGCGGAGTTGACGTTGACGGACTTGGCGGACGTGTCGCGGCTCGCGCGCGCCGCCGCCGCGTGGACGTTCATTCACAACATGGAGCGCGCCGCCGCCTCCATCGTGGACTGGGCGCACTTCCAAGCCTACCCGTGGGAGTTTCCGCTGGCGCGCGTGGAGGCGTGCGAGACGATCCATGAGTCGGCGGGCTTCAAGCTGGCGCGCCTCGCCGAGACGTATCCGGCTTACGCGCTCGCGGTCGAAGCGGAGAGCGCGGAGCGGCTGGCCGCGTGGTTGTTCGAGATGCTGCGAGCGTTCGCGGCGGGCGGCGAGACGGGGCTGGAGCGCGTGCCGTGCAACATCGTGTGGCGCGGCGCGCGCGCGTGGCTCATCCCGCGCTCCGCCGGGCAATCGACGCTCGCGGCCGCCTACGTCGGCGCGTTGGAACTGGGCGGGCTGTTCTGCCTGCCGAACGCCGACAGCCTGCGCCGGTATTTGCCGGACGCGCTGCGGGCGGAGGTGCGCGGGGCGTCAATCGCGGGCGAGCCGGAGGCGCGCGCGTGGTGCGAGCGCGTCGCCCGCGAGACGGCGAGCAAGCTGTGCCCGTCCGGCGGCGGGGCGACATGAGCGCGGGCGTCGAACTCGGCGAACTGTTGGACGCCGCGCGCGTCGAACGCCTGCGCCGCGCCGGCGCGCTCGCGCTCGACGTGGACGACACCTTGCTGGCGCGCGAGCGCGCGGCGTTCGTGGCGGGCGTTCGCGGCGGCGAAGAGACTTTCGCGGAGAGCGCGTCCGCCGCGCTGCTGCCGGAGCTTTTGCGGCGCGGCTTTCGCGTCGGCCTCATCACGGGGCACGGCTGGCGGCAACTCGAATCACGTCTCGTCGCGCCCGTAGTCGAACGCTTGCGGGAGACGGGCGACGAGTGGAGCATCGAGCGTCTGCGCGTCTATGCCAACCGCGGCGCGACGAAGATCGTCTGGGACGGAACGCGACACGCGGTCGGGGAGGCTTACGGCGCGCGCCTCCGACTCCGCGCCGCCGACGTGGCGGCCTTGCGGAATCTGCTCGAAACGCTCGGAGCGGAGTTCGACGCAC